>JAHJDP010000018.1 GCA_018831195.1 Candidatus Eisenbacteria bacterium
CCCCCATTTTGCGGCATCGGCTTTGGCGTAAAGGGCATTTTTGCGGCATCCCCCTTTTTGAAAGTGCCCTTTTTGCGGCATGCCCCTCCGCGAAAGGGGCGATTTTGCGGCATCGAAATCGCCAAAATCCGGCCCAACGGCAAGGATGGGGCAGGAGCCGAAATCCGCTAACTCTTTATTTCCCATACCACTGCCGCTGTTGGGGTGTATCCGGAGGGGCAGTGAAATGAAAAAAACAGGCGAATTCCTGCCCCTTAAATGCCCCTATGGAGTCCGGAACCCCCAAATTCTGCCCCCAAACCGCCCCTTCGCGGGCCAGAACCGCTAAATCTGCCTACAAACCGCCCCTCGCGGCCCAGAATCGGCCCCAGCTGCCCCCAAAATGGTCCTGAATGGACGTCCTCCTTCGATGGAATAACGACGTGATTGTACATTTTTAGGATTATTTCTAAGCGTTGGACTAGCCTCCTCTCGGCTGCTACCATTTGCACGAGTCCAAGATGCAGTGCGAGTTGCGTAGATTGTGTCTTGTTGAGAGTAACAACGCTGGCAAAAGTGATCTGTATAGGGCGACGCCAAGAGTGATAGAGTGCTTAATCATCCAAAGAAATGAGGAGTAAATCATAATGGCTGACAAGAAGGCTTCGGAGCCATCTGATCGGTCGAGGTATCTCTCTTGGATCCTTGGCGTCTATTTCATTGTTCTTTTTCACATTGATAAGGGCTGGCCGGGTCACATTGAAGAATTCATTAGTGATGGAGTATTTCTTGGTCTTGCCGTGCTCTTTTTTCTTGTTCCCTTCATCACTCGTATCTCAATCGGCAAACTTTTTGAACTTGAGCGTCAGATGAAGACAACAAAAAATGAGCTGGAGGCCACACGAAGTGAAGTCTTAAAAGTTCTATCTGTTGTGTCGACCTCTATTAGCGCTAATGTTGGCAATACCTACATGTTCGGAACGCCAGTTTCTGGAACCATTGCAACACAACTCTCCCTCATGGAGACTCCACAGAAGGATCTGACGAGAATGGAGTATAAGATCCTTAGGACCCTATGGACGCACCAAGTTAATCGGTATGCAGATCTTGGAGTAATGTTTACATTTCGCATACACATGAATGCAATGGAATTTATGGAAGTGCGTGAGGCGGCAACGAAACTTATCAGGAGAGGATATATTGGTGAAACGCCAGAAGGTCAGTATGTTCTGTCACTACAAGGCCTCGAATATTGTCTTGCACATTATAGAGAATTCCCCCCGGATAAGTGGTTCGAGCCAGCCGCAATAGAAGAAGAGAATATTCCTTGTATTAGCAAGGCGATTGATGACGCAAAAAAACAAATTTCAAATAACTCGGCGAATTCAAAGACCAATGAATAGGTCAGAAGAAGGGTCCTCAAAAAAATGCCCATCGCTTGTAATGGGCACTTTCCCTATGAATGGGCGAAACAACACTCAGAGGAAGGCAGTAGGGTTATCTGCATTCACTTCCTACTATGATCGTAATATTTTAATGGCTCTTGAAGTGGCCGAAAAGACAAAAATGTACTCGCTTATACGAGGTATAGCTGGTGCAATATATTGACGAAAAATACAAGATTGAGGAGACAATGTTCGAGCAAACCTTTAAAAACATCGACGACGTCCTCTGGAAAGAAGCTGGATGCTCTTCTGAACTCGATTACACAGAGCAGACCTCTTGGATGCTCTTCCTAAAGTATCTTGACGACTTGGAGCTGGAGCGGGCGATGGAGGCAAAGCTCGTTGGAAAAGGCTATAAATTCCTCCTCAATAAGCCACATCGCTGGGCAAGCTGGGCCGCGCCGAAGAAACGAGATGGTTCATTCGACCACGATAGTGCCTTGACCGGTGATGATCTGATCGATTTCGTCAATAGCGACCTATTTCCATACCTTAAGGGATTCAAGGAGCGTGCAAGCGGACCGGATACAATCGAGTACAAGATCGGTGAAATCTTCGGTGAGATTAAGAACAAGTTTCAGAGTGGATACTCGCTCCGCGATGCCCTGGAGTTAATGGACGCGCTTCGATTCCGTTCCCAAAAAGAGAAGCACGAGCTAAGCCATCTCTACGAGGCCAAGATCCGCAATATGGGCAACGCTGGACGTAATGGGGGGGAGTATTACACGCCCCGACCGCTCATCCGGGCGATGGTCCAGGTCATTGATCCAAAGATCGGTGAAAGGATATATGATGGTGCCTGCGGCTCGGCTGGTTTTCTCTGCGAGTCGCATGACTATCTTCGTCGGGGAAAGAAGAAACTCACCACCAAAGATCTGGTGACACTCCAAACACGAACATTCTTTGGTAAGGAAAAGAAGTCGCTGGCCTACATTATTGGGATCATGAATATGATCCTGCACGGCATTGAGGCACCGAACATTGTCCATACCAATACACTGTCCGAGAACCTCGCCGACATCCAAGAGAGAGATCGCTTCGACATTATCCTCGCCAATCCGCCTTTCGGTGGGAAGGAACGCAAGGAAGTTCAACAAAACTTCCCAATAAAGACTGGTGAGACGGCTTTTCTCTTTCTGCAACACTTTATTAAACGTCTTAAGGCTGGTGGTCGGGCGGCGGTGGTTATAAAAAACACCTTTCTCTCCAACTCTGACAACGCCTCGAAAGCCCTGCGCAAAGAGCTACTTGAGAGTTGCAAACTCTACACTATCCTCGACTGCCCTGGAGGAACCTTCCTTGGGGCTGGTGTAAAGACGGTGGTTCTCTTTTTTGAAAAGGGGTCACCGACGTGGAAGATCTGGTATTACCACCTTGATCCAGGGAGGAGCTTAGGCAAAACCAATCCGCTCAATGATGAAGACCTAGCTGAGTTCGTTAAGCTTCAGAAAAAGCTCGCCGACTCCGAGCAGTCGTGGACGGTAGATGTGAAGGATGTGGATGTCGAGACCTTCGACCTGTCGGTTAAAAACCCGAACGTGCGGGAGGAGGATCCCATTCGCTCACCGGAAAAGATATTGGATGAAATCGAAGCGCTTGACGCTGAAGCAGCAGAAGTGCTAGCTGGGATTCGGGAGATGCTGTGATGGTTGGATGGAAGACGGCACGACTCAGAGATGTCTGCCAAATCAAGCCTCCAAAGAAGGAGGCTAGGCAAAGACTCGCAGATACCGATCTTGTGTCATTCGTCCCTATGAACAATTTGGGCAAACAACAGAAGGATTTGGTTCTTAACGCCGAGCGAGAGCTTCGGGAAGTAAACGGAAGCTACACATATTTTGCTGATAACGATGTCCTTTTGGCAAAAATCACACCTTGTTTTGAAAATGGCAAGCTTGGCATTGCGCGTAACTTGAAAAATGGCATTGGATTTGGCTCTAGCGAATTTATCGTTTTTCGATCGAATGGAGATATTGATCCAGAGTTTTTGTTCTACTTTCTTTCTCAGGATAGTTTTCGAGACGCTGGCGCACGATTAATGACCGGGGCTGTAGGTCATAAACGTGTCCCGAAAGAGTTTATAGAGAATTATCCTATTTTGGTACCCCCTATACCCGAGCAGGGATGGATCGTGGCAATTCTCGACGAGGCGTTCGCGGCGATTGAAATAGCAACAAAGAATGCCGAGAAGAGCCTCGCCAATGCTCGGGAGTTGTTTAAGAGCCATTTGAAGGCAAATTTCACGCCTCAAAATAGTGGCTGGTCCGAAAAGCGATTTGAAGATGTCTGTGTGCTTCAGAGGGGTTTTGATCTTCCAAAACGTCTGCGGGATAACGGTGAATATCCTTTATTAAGCTCTAGTGGTCCGATTGATACACATGTTGAGGCAAGGGTTGCTGGTCCTGGAGTCGTGGTTGGTCGAAGCGGTAGTGTTGGTAGTGTCTTCTTTGTTGAGGAAGACTTTTGGCCTCTGAACACGGTTCTGTACGTTAAGAATTTTAGAAACAATGATCCCGAATTCGTTTATTGGTTCCTAATGCAGTTCGGTTTGCAGGATTATGCAGGTGGCGCTGGAGTTCCCACTCTTAATCGAAATCATGTTCATGATGTTCTGGTCACCGTTCCGTCCGATCTTCGTGAACAAGGAAAGCTAGTCGCTCGCATCAATGGGATGCGTTTGCAAACGGATAGTTTTAGAATGATTTTTGATCAAAAACTCGATTTGCTCGAAAAACTCAAGCAATCCATCCTGCACAAAGCCTTCACCGGTGAGTTAACCGCTGACTCTAAATCTGTTGACCGCGCATTGTCGGAGGCCGGTGTATGACAACGCACGACCGCAACGAAGCCGAGACCCGTGCAGACCTGATTGATCCGGCAATCAAGGCCGCAGGCTGGGGTGTCGTTGACGGAAGCCGTGTGCGGTTGGAGGTCATCACCCTCGGCCGCCTCCAGGGCGCTGGCACCCGAGCGAAGAAGGACATCGCCGACTATGTCCTCGTCTACAAAAACCAGAAGCTCGCGGTGATCGAAGCCAAGCACGAGGGATCGGCCGTCACAGAGGGTTTAGGTCAAGCCAAGAAATATGCGCAGAAGCTCCAGATCCGCTTTGCTTATTCGACTAATGGCCACGGTATCTACCAAGTTGATATGCAGACCGGTAAGGAGGGGGATGTTGGTCGGTATCTGAAACCTGACGAGCTATGGGATGCGACCTTTGGCGAACGAGAAGCTCAGGAAAAAACCTGGTTGGATCGCTTTTCAGCAATCCCGTTTGAGGATAGAGGCGGACAGTGGCAACCTCGCTATTATCAGCATAACGCGATTACAAAAACACTAGAGGCGTTAAGCAAGGGGCAAGATCGCATCCTGCTGACTATGGCCACAGGGACTGGTAAGACAGCCATCGCCTTTCAGATTGCCTGGAAGCTCTTTCACAGCCGCTGGAACCTTACCGATTGGAGTAAAGGTCTTGCCGAGGATCAGGAGCCTAAACGCCGTCCCAGAATACTCTTTTTGGCTGATCGCAATATCCTTGCTGACCAAGCCTTCAATGCCTTCAGCTCATTCCCCGAAGATGCTCTTGTGCGAATCGCGCCGGATGTGATCCGCAAGAAAGGCCGCGTACCCAAGAACGGCAGCGTCTTCTTCACAATCTTCCAGACCTTCATGACAGGTCATGACGCCGACGGCAATTCCAAGCCAAGTTTCGGGGATTATCCGCCCGACTTCTTTGACTTTATTGTGATCGACGAGTGCCACCGCGGCGGAGCCAACGATGAGAGTAATTGGCGCAGCATCATGGAGTACTTCGCTCCGGCAGTTCAGCTGGGCCTTACAGCCACACCTAAACGCACAAATAACGCTGATACCTACGCCTACTTCGGTGAGCCGGTCTACGTGTACTCACTCAAAGAAGGCATCAACGACGGCTATTTGACTCCGTTCAAGGTCAAGCAGATCCAAACCACGCTCGACGACTACGTCTACACGCCGGATGACGATGTAATCGAGGGCGAAATCGAGGTGGACAGGCGCTACACTGAGCCAGACTTCAACAAGATCATCGAGATCAGGGAACGGGAGAGGAACCGCGTCGAGATTTTTATGCAGGATATCGACCAACGGCAAAAGACGCTGGTGTTCTGCGCAACGCAGGACCATGCCCTGGCGGTCCGCGACCTTATCAATCAAGTCAAGACGGGTTCGGATCCGAATTACTGTGTCCGTGTGACTGCGAACGATGGGGCGCTTGGCGATCAGCACCTGCGCATCTTCCAGGACAATGAGAAGACGATTCCGACGATTCTGACGACCTCACAGAAGCTCTCAACAGGTGTCGACGCCCGGAACGTGCGGAACATTGTGCTGATGCGGCCGATCAACTCGATGATCACGTTCAAGCAGATCATCGGCCGGGGGACCCGGCTGTTCGACGGCAAGGACTACTTCACGATCTACGATTTTGTGAAGGCGTACGAGCATTTCAATGACCCGGAGTGGGACGGTGAGCCGGAAGAGCCGGTACCAATTGAGCCACGAGGCGGCAACGATCCTGGGGGCGATGGACCGGATGATGGTAAAATCCGGGATGGTGATCCACCCCCGCGACCCCAGAAAATCAAAGTCAAGCTCGCCGATGGCAAAGAACGAACCATCCAGCACATGATGGCCACTTCATTCTGGAGTCCGGATGGTAGACCAATGTCCGCATTTCAATTCATAGAGCGACTTTTCGGAGACCTGCCTGAACTCTTCAAGAATGAGGACGAGCTTCGGAAGCTTTGGAGTAAACCCGACACACGCCGGAAACTGCTCGACGGCCTGGCCGAGAAAGGTTACGGCAAAGCCCCGTTGGCCGAATTGAGACAAATGATCGATGCTGAGAAGAGCGATCTTTACGACGTGCTTGCCTATATTGCGTTTGCCCGGCCTCCCATCAGTCGCGAAGAGCGGGTTGATTCCCACAAGAGTTCCATCTTTTCTTTCTATGGTGATAAACAGCAGGAGTTCTTGGACTTCGTTCTTGATCAATACATCAAACAAGGTGAGGGAGAACTCGACGAGGAAAAACTGCCTCATCTCCTCGAATTGAAATATGACGCCATCGCTGATGCCGTTGCGGAGCTGGGAAATGTAACCAACATCCGAAAGATGTTTATCGGTTTCCAGGAACATTTGTATGCACGACAGGCAGCGGCGTGACCGAATAGGTGTCCATCAAACTGGGGCATCATTAATTCCAGCTTCCAATCCCTTGCCACCTAACGCGATACAGGACCGATTCCGAACCTTCCAGCGAGCCGCATTCAGTGCTATCATCCGCCTGCGACTGTGTGGGCTGGATTCATGCAAGGTGCGTTCTGGAGGTGGTACAAAGAGCGGGGGCAGGTCACAGACACAGACACCGACCCGCGGCCGACATCACCAGAATCAGCGGCCGACATCACCGGAATGCGCATATCCAAACAATTGCCATCTTGCCATCCACGATTCTAAATATATTTCACCAAGGAAGCTTTCAGTTTCATCCGGTGACCAAGATTTCGCGGCCACATGAAGGGGGTCAGAGACCCAGCAATCAAGGGGATTCAACTGATGATCAAGTGTTATAACGTGAGGGGCTCCTTCGTGTCCAACCGAACAGGTGATTACTGCTTCGCCAGCAACATTCCTAGAAGTTTCAAGATCAAATGCAACGATTCTTTCAATTCCAAGCCTTTGCATAAATTCCGAATCATGCGCCGGAAATACTATGCGTGCTTGAGAGTTATCTCTGAGAGAACAGTCTGGCATGAAAGACGAATCGATGGCTGCGCCATAACAATGTTTCTGGTCGAGTAGAATAACGGTACCGCCTTCATAATGAGGGAGATTGTTTGTCCCGGCTATAATTAATTCCTCTTTGTCATCCCCATCTAAGTCTGAACAAACAATGTCGTACAGCAATCCAGGATTATAATAACATCCCATTCTCTCTCCATCTGCTTTGAGGATGACGACGAAGGCTCGACCTCTTCGGTGATGGCCGTATTCAGCAATCAGTTCGTCGATGCCATCGCCATCAAGATCACCGAAATGGAGGCTTCTGCAGTTGTAGGCTCCTTCATTGGCCAGTTCTTCTCCAAACACATGTGTCAATTCCCGATAATTTGGAGAATACTCCCAAAGAATGTGGCCAGATTTGAAATCACATAAGAACAGTTTCCCGCCGTCTGGCCACCCATTAGATAAACCAAAGGCAACGCTACGGCCCGAAGACCAACTTAATGTTTTGTAAAATCGAATATTTGACTCGTGTGTGTGGGACCAGATTTTTCCGAGTATGGGGGCTGTTGCCGAAATCGTCTTTCCCTCCACGTTCAGTCGGATTTTAGACAGCGCCAACTCACGCGCCCCAATTGTGCAAAGAGCTAACGCCAAGATGGTTACTCCAATGGTGATTGCAGGGTGTCGGATTAAACGCCAGAGACTTGTAGTCGGTTTTTCTACTCCCTTGATAGGCTTGGAAGTTCGCCCTATTCTCGATTTAAGTGAACTAACCTGTTCGTTCGAAAGCAGTTGGCGTATTTCTCGGGCTGATGATGGACGGTCATCGACGTCCATAGTGAGGCATGACTCGAGGATTTTGAGAAGCCAGTGAGGACAGTCAGCTGGGATTCCATCCCAATCAGGCCGATTCGCTAAGGTGGCGGCAATTTGATCTGCTTGGGTGTTTCCACGAAAGAGCCTGTCGCCAGTTAAGCACTCATAGAGAATACAGCCAAAGGACCAAAGATCGGTTCGATGATCGATCGGGTCGCCCCGGAGCTGCTCAGGACTAGCATAGCCGGCAGTACCAAGAGTGGTCCCAACAGCAGTGTGTCCATCTTCAGCTCCAGGCAAACCTGGCGAGACCTTGGCGAGCCCGAAGTCCAGAACCTTGGCATCATCATCCTCGGTTAACATGACATTTGATGGCTTCAGGTCGCGGTGAATGATGCCTTTCCCATGAGCGGTTTCAAGAGCAGCGAGAATCTGCCGGCAAAGATGGAGCGTCGAGCCCAGGTCTAGCGGACCCGCCGCCAGGCGTTCAGCAAGGGTGCAGCCCTTGATGACTTCGAGTGTGATGTAATGGAGGTCGTCAGATTCATCGAATGAGTAGACTGTTGCGATGTTTGGGTGACTCAGCGATGCCAGCAGCTTTGCCTCCCGCCTGAAGCGTTCCAGAGTCTCTTGCTCACTCGCGAGCTCGGGTGGCAAGACTTTGATCGCGATCTGTCTCCCAAGACTAAGGTCCTGGGCTAGATAGACTATGCCCATACCGCCGCGCCCAAGCTCCCCGATGATCACGTAGTTCCCAATCTTAATTGGGCGTTTAGGAAAATTGCTCACGCAGGCGTCCTCATCGTGAATTCCGAAAACGGATCGCTGATTCGATTGGAGCCCACCATCGTGATTACGATCCTGATAGCTAGGGATGAACTCGCTATGGCAGCATCGTGACTGGATCTCCCCACGGCACTGGTTGCGAGAATCATAGCTATTAAGCCAAACGAAGTCGACCAGACTTTGTAGTCTTTTGTTGTATATATAGTTGCGAGCGCCGATATAAATCCATGGGGTGCTGTTATTGGGTTCGGCCTCGGGCAAAGGATCGCAAGTGCGGTGGTCATATTCTGGCAAAAACGGTTATCATACACGTAGTAGATAATGAGGGAAGAGAACAGGGTAACGAGACCCCCTTCCCCGATCCCATTCGAGGCGCATTTGGCGCAACCTATGAAAGGGCTGAATCTTGGATCCCACACCCAGTATATGGAAAGAGCTTCTCAAGCGATCTTCCGCATTAAGGCGTCGCTACGGTGATATACCAGGTGGCCCGGAAGACACGCGGTCTCTCGCTCTTCGTGCTGCCGCAAAGTTCCCAAACGGCGGTTTACCAAATGTGAATACCCGGGACCATCTATATGCGGTGTGGACAAAGGCATTATATTCGGTGCTGAATGATCTTCGTAGACGGCAGAAAACTGCGCAAAAACATGGTTTTGGACATCAAGTACAGATTGAGGATTACCACAGCAGTACAGACGCGGGCCATGATGAATTACTCTCACAAATGATTATGGCACTCAAAGAACTAGAGAAGCTGGACCAGGAGATGGAAGAACAAAAGGCCCAAATTCTAACTATGCGATACCTGGGTGGACTCAAATGGAGCGAAATAGCGGCCGAGCTTGGCTCTTCGATTACATCTGTCCGGCGGGAAGCGCAATTCGCAATCGCCTGGATGAGGAACGAGCTCATACAGAGCGGAGTCCAAATGGATAACCTTGACGTAAGGGAGGCAGGCAATGACTCCAAATGAACGCAAGAAAGCCTGGAAACGAATTCAAGACCTTTATCATGCCGCCCGAGAACTTCAGGAAGACGCCCGAGCCCAATTTCTTGCCTACCAATGCGCCGGCGACAAAAATACCCGAGTCAAAGTAGAACGTCTCCTCGCAGCCACAGAAAACTGCAGCTTCCTAGCCGATAGCTTTGATGAAGCTGAATCCTGATTTTGATCCAAATTGGTCATTCCGAATAGCCCCCTCCAATTTCTGTTATAGCCTGCCATTTTTTTCAAAAATAACCTGAGGATCCTTGGCAATTCCGACTAGCTTCTACGTTGTACTTATTAGAAGGAGGAAATAGCAATGGAGGGCGAGTTTGGCCACGGGTTAGGACAAAGCCAGCATTGTAATATCATCCAAGCAGTCGAGGTGATTGGTCGAATTTCGTTCGCCGGTGGCAATTCAATACACAAAACACATACCCTCCTTCAGATCAGATGAATAGCCTTAGTTTATACAATCGAAACAGAATGGCTGGATGAACAGAAGCTCTTTTAGGGTTAATCCTGTCATCGAAAGGGACAGCTTAATAAGGAGTTAACAAATGAAGCCCAATAGATATGTCGTATTTGGACTGTCTCTCGTCCTTGCAGGGCTAATTCTCGGATCACATCTAGCCCTTGCGAAGGGCGATGAGGGAAATGTGAATGGTCGATGGGGAGGTGAGCGAACGAGCAGCCAAGGTATTAAGAGCGTGTCTCTGAACCGAGATGGCTGGATTATCGTGGCAGGTTATGGAGCCGTTCAAGGCGACAAAGTGTATGTAAAGGTTGGGCGCAGCCGAGAGGTGCCGATCGGGGTTTGCCCGTGTGGAGAGGGCGGCCGGTTCGAGGTTTTAAGCCCCAGCCTCCAGTTATTGGTGTCTCTTGATAAGTTTTTTCCTGTACGAATTGTTATAGGGCCTCCGAGTTGGAGGGATATTTCAACCCAGGCTTCTGAGAGATTTGTATGGGAAGGAAGGATCTCCGTAAGAAACGGTGTCGATCCTGACTAAACGCACAATGAAGAAATCACAGTTCAGATTCATTGAAAAGTTCAGAGAGGAGAGAGGCGATGACCTCGATCAAGTATGTTAGTAGGGCAGTCGTCCTGATAATGGTTCTTCTGGTTTCCGTCGTCTGGGCCAGTGGAGCGATCTATTCGATTGGTCAAGAAGGTGAACAGATTCTCGTTATGCTGGATCCCTCAATGCTGAAGCGTGTGTGGGTAGGATGCACCATCTGGGACGGGGATCAGGAAGTCGACCTTCCGGCTAAAAAAGTGTCTGCTTTGGAGAGCGTTTGCACATTCTTCTTGGGTGAACATTCACGGGGCTACCATGACGCAGTTGTCGCAGTCTGGGGCAGGAGGGTAGACGCCGAGGATTGCCACAATGGACCCAAGAGAAAGGCATGTCAGTGGTGTCGCATGCATGGATACCATTTGGAAGAAGAGATGGATCGCCGGTACTTCACCGTCGAGGTTCGCTGATAATAACCGAGAGAGCGCCCTGGGCATTACATGTAATGAAAGCCATCTGGAAGCAGACCCAAGGGTGGGATGGAATGTACTGAGCACTTGTAAATCAACTTCTCTCTTTGAGCGATCTATTAAATTGGAGCTGAGAAAAGCGGACTAACCAGAGTCAAGGTTTTGTGAATCACAAGTCTATTGTAGTCAATGTTCGGAAGGAGAATGGGAAAATGAAATCTTTAATCAGAGGCATCTCTCGCATGATTCTGCTATACATTGTGGTAATCTGCGCGATTGCCTGTAATAACAGCTTTCAGAAAGTAGGTGCCAACTCAAAGCAGCGGTTTTTCGCTCACGCGAAAACGGAGTTTAAAAGTTTGAACAGTACATTTTTAAATGTCGCCGAAAGTACGCTAGAGCGCGGCATTAAAAGTATGATAAATTCAATCGAGCAGAGAACTGATACCAGAAAACATGCTTCAAATCATTCGCGATTCTCTCGTGATCATAGAAACCCGTCACCGAAAATTAAGATTGGAGATAGTGGACACTCGCAATCTCGGACCGGAGCTACTAGGAATCGAAACTCTGGCCATTTCGGAAGCCGGGGCAGCGAATCCAAATCTTCTGACTCGAATAGCAATCTTACCCAAGATACAGGGGACTTTATCTCCGACACATATCAAGCAACAAGAATGGGATGGGAGATAGCAAACGATGATCCGCAGCGTACAGCTGACCGGCTAATGAATGATGAGAAGTTTCAAAAGGATCTTTGCCGCACGGGAGACAACCTGATGAATAGCTCAAAACGTATGAATAAACATCTCGACAAAGCATCAAAAACGACCAAGAAAGCAGCGGATTCTGTGAAAAAGGCACTTGGATGGTAACAGAAATTGCAGCCGAAGAAAATCACAAACGCTTTTGGCTGTCTCTTACCGGCCGGTCACACTTGCGTTTCTTGCTCTCCAGGGCAAGAATTTCAAGTATTCACGAAAGGCTACGGGATACAGCACTACGCCCCTTTAGTGGGAGAAGAGGTCTATCATGAGCCCCAGCCGCAGATTCCTTGTAAGTTCTCTTCTTGTCTTTGTCAGCCTGGCTCTCTTGCCCAGCTCCCCGGCAGCACAGGTACTCACAGTCGAAGTAAGAGGTTCTCTTATCTTTTGCGAGTACGATATGCAAGAAAAGCGTAGCGGGTGGCTCGGCTGTAGCACAGTCCTCGAAAGCGGGACAGAGTACGATCTTCCGGCTCACCGCGTGCGCGGCCGCGGAAGAAAGACTTTTGTTGTCCCCTTTGGCATTGCCCGGTCCAGCGTCGAGTACGTTTGTGCACTATGGAGCGAGAAGGTTCGAGACAAAAATAACAAAATGGGCTACCACCTGGAGGATCGCTTGGCTACCTACCGTGACTTCTTTCCAACGATCCATGTGCTGACCTGCCGCGAACTGGAAGGGGCGCTGCACCTTTTCCTTGACGGTGTCCGTGCATTTAGCTTCGAGCGAAAGGTTCGCGATTCGAGCGCCGACCAAGAGGAGCTAAAGGACCGAGCCCTTGCAACCGCCGAGGAAATCCTTGGTCTTGTGATTAGCTTAAAGGGGGTAATGCCGGGTACCAGTGCATTCCCCCCGATTCATCACTGGATTGGTCGCGACGAATCAAGCGACCGAGAGTACAACTTGTTTTTCCAACTACACTGGGAAGATCAGGTTCTCGTTGGACTTGAGGCTGGAGGAACCATCACGCGTCTAATCGGGCATGACCTTCGTAAGATGGGTTTCGGTGGGAAGAGACAATATATATACAAGTTCTGAAAGAGGTTGATCATTCGCAGAAAGGAATAGGCTATGAGAATTCTTGTGTACTGCTCCCTGATTCTTTCTCTCCTAGCGATAGGCTGCTCATCCCGGATGCAGGCTCTTGGAGATCTCGGCGATCTTACTCACCAACGGTATGTTGCGCCACGGACGAGTGCACCGGACGTTGCGGACCCGGGTATCACAGGTGTCTCCCTGAATGACGATGGCTGGATCATCGTCGAAGGGCGGGGGGCTGGCTTAAGCGACAAGCTTTACGTCACCATTAGTGGTGACGAACAGGTTCCAATGGATGTGAGACCATCGGCCGACACGGGTGAATTCTGGGTAGTGTGCCCAAATTACTTCCTGGCCGTAAAGCCGGAAAGGGCTTTCACGATCCGCATTGTCGTTGGTCCCCCAAGCTACGGCAACGTCTCACGACCTTCCATGGAGAGGTTCGTGTGGGCAGGGACGGCCTCCGTGCGACGGGGTGCCACGCAGCACTGAACTTGCTCCTGAATGAGAATCCAGGACACTCGATCCCGAAAAACGTACTGCCCAGGGCTGAAAGATGGAGGGTGTGATCATGACTTACACTGACGGTCAAATCGAAAAGAAGATACAGAGGCTCGAGCGAGAGTCGAGGGTCCTCAGAATCCTTGCTGGTTTTTTGCTCTCACTCACTTGCGCCATACTTGTGATGGGTCAGGCACCTCGGACGCCCGAGCCGGAGAGCATTACAATCTGCGACGACCAGGGCAGAATCCGAATCGAGCTTGCTCTCGATCCCGGCGGTGCTCCATATATCTCTCTACAAGATGAGAATGGAATTACGCGAGCCAAGCTCGACGCCAATATCAGCGGCCCTGGCGTTCATTTCCGAAATGCCGACAACTCCCTCTTAGCTTCTCTCCGGATCTTTGGAGAGGACGAACCATTCTTGATACTCTGTGCAGGAGATGGCAAGGTATTATTTAGAGCCCCATGAGGGATCGCTAGATTGACAGTGCATGATAAAGGATCAGGCATTTATCGGAGAGGCCACGTGAGGTTACGCGCGAAAACGTAGTTGTCCCTTCTAAATATTCCGTCCGCATTGGGGGGCTTACGGTTATGGGTTTCGCTGAAATAGCCCGCTAGGTTAAAAATACTCGGACGAGGTCGGATTCTTTGCGAATTTCGCCCATGGTTTTGAGTCCAAAAAACAGAGAATGGTTAGTAGAGGGTCTCACCCGGGGAGCCGCTTGAAGCCATCTCGAACCGGGGTGGCTTTTCTGGTTAACGCAGGCCTCGACGGTGGAAGCTGCTGAGGTCATGCTATATCCGCAAATTGTGCTCATAGTGGGCATGAGTTTATCACAGTTGCGGACTTATTGAATTCCAGGGAGTTACGGCCTTTTCGCAGACTACGCCTCGGAGTTTTGGCCTTCATAAAAACATCCAATTTCATCCATTTTCCTTGACGTGTTGCCGAAATGGAGGTAAATGGAGGTATTCATGGAGGTGTGATATGGATCCCCTCGGCAACTTCATATTGCCAACACGGTTCGTCAAGATCATCGGTGAGATCGATGAGTTTAAGGGTCGGTGGGCCGCGTTGGGTAACCTGGCGCCGGAGCGCCTGTCGGCACTGAGAAGGATTGCCACCATCGAATCGGTCGGATCGTCGACCCGGATCGAAGGCGTCAAACTGACTGACGACCAGATTGAGCGTTTGTTGTCGGGTGTGCGGATGACCTCATTTCAATCACGCGACGAAGAGGAGGTCATCGGTTACGCGGACCTGCTGGAGATGATCTACGAGTCGTATCCGGAAATCATCCTAACCGAGAATACGATCCTCCAACTGCATAGCATACTACTGAAGCACTCCGCCAAAGACCAACGCCATCGAGGTGCATGGAAGACCTTGCCCAATCGAGTGGAAGCTTTCGATGAGAATGGCCATAGCATCGGCGTGATCTTTGAGACTGCGACTCCCTTCGATACGCCACGTTTGATGAACGAGCTTGTAACTTGGACCACTAAAGCCATACGGAGTGGTGAATTTCATGTGCTTTTGATCATCGCCGTCTTTATTGTACGGTTTCTTGCGATTCATCCCTTCCAAGACGGTAATGGGCGTTTGTCTCGGGCCCTGACCACATTACTCCTACTGCGAGCCGGCTACGAGTATGTTCCTTATTCCTCTTTGGAACGGATAGTCGAGGACAACAAGGAGGAGTATTACAAAACCTTACGCCGCGCCCAAACTACGCTCGACCATGATGAGGCACAACTCATCGACTGGATCGAATTCTTCTTGCTCGTCCTGCTACAGCAGAAGCAGGTACTCGAACGCAAGATTGAAAACGAGAATTTGATAGCCCCACTCGCGCCGCTATCTGAAAAGTTACTCGCGATTGTTCGCGGGTACGGGCGCATAACGGTACGCGAAGCGACTGCTTTAACAGGTGCTAATCGCAATACGATTAAGGATCATCTGATTCGACTCGTAGAAGCCGGTCATCTGGCGCGGAAGGGGCAGGGACGTGGGAGTTGGTACAAGAAGATTTAATTGAATCTCTCATTTGGACGAAAAATGCTGGCGGTTAACGGGGAAGTTTCAAATTCAATCCGTCTCCAAAAAACAGAAATGGTAGAGGGTGTTGAACGGGGAGCCGCGATTTCCCACCTCGAACCCAGGCGGATTGTTTAGTTGCCCCTGGCCATAAAATCTTAATCATTAAATAGGATTTGCATATATGTAACAAAATAGTCTTAAGCAACTTGTGCAACTGATGATTGTAGAGTAGACTCAAAGCCGTGGATTGGTGCTTATCTGATTTTTTTGGGGGAAGGTTCAACCACGATAAATATCATCATCTCCCTTCTTTTCGATACTCGTAATCGCGATGGTAGGGTGGGGCGGAAGGGGTGATTGCGGTATCGGCCGAGTATCAGCAAAGAAGGGGTGTTTCTAATGAAGCAATCCGTCTATTCCGCATTAGTTTCACTAATCGCAGTAGTTGGCCTCGCAGTAATCCCAACAGCATCCAACGCTTTAAATGATCATCCGTTTTATGGCCAAGACATCATCGGAAACCGCGCCGAGCTCGTGAGCTTGTACCGAACCAGCGCCGATTCAGTATCGATGGGACTTGTCGACTTCGATAATGATGCCCTCACTCCTTCCGGGTCGCCCCTCGAGTTTCCCAAAGACAACATGGGGGGATTGGCTCCGAGGGTGTACTGGAGCTTCGACACCGATTTCAGCGCGAGAAATTACAGCCATGTCATTGAGGAGTGGGAAGGGGATCCACACGGGCCCCTTGCGCTCGGTGATGTCACCATCGATCCAACCGGGGGTCGGTTCGGCGGCGCGGCCTTCTTCGAGCGAGACAGCCTGGAGTATGTCACGATATCCTCAATCTACCCTCTCATCTCACCGGGGGAGGACTATTCCTACTCGGCGTGGTATCGCGACGCCAACGGCGATGTCCCCGACGACACGCGGCAATTCATATTGGAGACGTTTGGCCCAGGCGGTGACTATGCTATAACAGCCTCCTTCGGACTTCGAGATGATGGAGCAGGAGGAGACTATGCCGAAGTTTGGACACAGCATGAAGGGGCGGGCAGTGGGTCCAGTGAATTCGAGTTTGAAGATGCCTGGCCATCAGGTTGGCACAACATCATTGTGACCTGTCAGGAGAGTGGGGGGCAAGCGCATCTGGAAGTCTACTATGATGGTAAAAATCTTGGCTCGTTCACAGACGCCTGGCCTCCTGCGATTACAGGCGGTCTCATTATCGGAGGCCACCGTGACGGGATCGGCCGCAACTGGGACGGCTGGATCGATGACGTGGCGTTCTGGGACCGGGTTCTCACCGAAGACGAGATCGCCACGCTGCAATCCCACTCTGTTCTTGGACCGTACCCCCAGTTTCAGCAGCTCGACCTGGCTTACGGTGACTTTGATGGAGACGACCGAGACGACGTTGTCGCAGTCTACAGCCGGCAATCAGGTCCAGCACACAATCAGTCACTCTGGATCGTAGTGCCCGCGATTCAGGACGGTGTGATCGACTTTGACGCTGATGCGACGACGTGGACGGAGGTAGGTTGCCAGACTATAGTACATGAGTTTTCGACTTCTCCCGGAAACCTTCGAATCATCTCCGGGAACTTCGATGAAGACGAGGAGTCGGAGTTCGCTCTCAGTTACGTGTGGTGTTCAGAACCCCCCCTTTTTTACACGTGGACGATGGAAATCGACTCGACAACTCGGATACCGAGCTTGACGCTTGTCATGGCTGCGGGGGGGGGCACAGCAAGGCTTGAAGAGTCCGCCCAAGCCGACATTGCTGCCGTCGATCTCGATCGAGATGGAAAGGACGAACTCATTCATGTCAGTAATTGGACTACCGACTATTACCTTTATCACCACCTTCAGATCGCCTCTCTCATCGATGGCACATGGACTACGGTTGAATCTTTATACGGTGGCTCGGACTGGCCTGAAGGGAGTTGGGAACGTGAGGTTTCCATTCAAGGCACAAACCGATACGATCGCGATCGCCTGGTCTGTGACGCCGGAATGGTCCAGACCGAATCCGGGTCGCAGCCGTACATTGTAGTCGCCGCCGGGCGTCGTTGGTGGGATCTCAGTTTAGATCGGACCGGCGGCAATGACGCTATATGGTGGCTCTTCAAAGTCGATACGACTACCGAACCGCAGTGGACCATCACTTACCAGACCCAGCACAATCTCGGAAACACCGATTGGGATGATGGCCTCCCTCACTGGAAATTCGGAACGCAATCACTGGGCATCGACACCGGTGACATAGATTTTGATGGCGATGATGAAGTTGTCCTCGCAGCGACCGGGCTCCTCCGTGTCTACGACATTGTGAATAATGCCGGCACCCTCGAGTTTGATCAAGTTGCGACCTGGCCGCGGGTCGCTCCCCTGAACGATCCGTCGCATCGCGTAGTGCAGATCATTGATCTCGATGCCGATCCATCCCGAAGTGCGCCGGAAGACTGGCAGCCCGAGATTGTCTTTCAGGATTGGAGCAGCACTACAGCCCCCATGCATCTGCGGACGCATGTTCTCCGTCCCGTCCTTGAGGCGCAGCCTGCCGGTGAAGACACGGCTTATGTTGTGGTCGGACTGGAGCAAGTTGACGAGCTGGAGCATACCGACGTAACGGAAGTGGGCGGAAGCATCGCCGTTTTAGGCGGCGACATCGACGGCGATGCCTTCCGTATCGGGCCTTATAAGCATCACGAGAATGTGGTCGCACTTGTTCCCACCGTTATTCTCAACGCGCCGCCCATCCTACTCGACGTCCTACCCGAAACTCCTCCGGCCGAGGCCGATACAGTTGATCTGAGCGATTGCTATTTATCCGGCGACGAGTGCGATTTTGTTGCGATTTATGAGGAATCTCAATCCTCCACCTACTCGACAAGTACCGAGTTCAAGCCGGGCTGGGGTCCATCGGATGGCTGGTTTGCTAAGGAAAGCTGGCTCGAAAAACTCTGGGGCAAGGTCGATGATACCTTCGTGGAAGATTATGGGGACGACTTTGCCAATAGTGAGTTCGAATCGCGCACCATACAACTCGGCACGGAGATTTCTGCAACAACGAATGGAGATAAGATCCATGCGGCGTTGACGGTATGGGATGTGTACGAGTATCAGATGCTCGCATTTGGTGATTCGGTCGCACAGATCGCCGTCGTCGTGCCACAGGATGCGCAGATCAGTGAATGGTCTACACCTGACAATTGGATGAACAATTACGGTAATGCCCAGGACGACTGGTACAGATTGGAGCATGAGGCGGGTAATTTGATGTCCTATCCTTCCGATCTTGGGGTGGGCGAACTCGATCTGCTCAAGGGCCAATCGGGTCTGATCAGTGACAACCCAGGAGGAGGAACGCCTTACCATTTCTCGTTTGCTCAAGAGGATTACGCGCAGTCGACAGCGGACACCGTACAGAGCTCGGGTTTTATCCTCGGACACTTGGTGGATTTGGCAGGAGGGCTCATCGACTTAACCGGTGAATATAGATCCAAGACTGCGGGATCCTATACCACATCTCTTCTGACAAACTTGAGTATCGATGTTTGGTTCGGATTTAACGCCCGCTCAGGTTGGGATTACCGGGTGCGGCCCAGGGCCTTCTGGCGGAATGGCGTTCTCAATGTCGACTACGAGGTCGACTTTGAGGATTACAAGTGGGAGCAGCAGTACCGCCAGCTCCCCGATCCGGGATTCATCCTTCCGCACCGGTATGACGGGGTCTGGGATCCGTTCTACGACGGATATAACCTATACCATTCCCCGGATGTCGTGGTAACCGCGCCCTCGATCTTGTCCAATCGGCCATTCGCGAAGGTGGGGGAGACGGTGACGATCTCGGCCGATGTGCGAAACTTCAGTTTGGCGAGTTGTCTCGATTCTGTGGTGGTTGAGTTCTATCTCTGGAAAGAAGATTGGGATGAGGCGGTTGTGCTCGGATCGGCCGAGACCGATACGATCACCGTACGGGGTCGCGCGCCGGCGGTGTCTATCGATTGGGAGGTGCCGACGTGGGTTGATACGGAAAT
The DNA here is from genome assembly GCA_018831195.1 of Candidatus Eisenbacteria bacterium. NCBI lineage: Bacteria > Candidatus Eiseniibacteriota > Candidatus Eiseniibacteriota bacterium. The sequence continues at coordinate 19,661 of JAHJDP010000018.1, forward strand.
GCGGCTCTATGCCCGCATTGACCCGACCAGCGCCGAGCTGCCCGGCGGGCTGATTGAGGAGATTCACGAGAATAACAACATAGGTTATACAATTCTAATTACCGATGGCGACGGATCGGGCCCGCCGACGAGTGGCGTTCAAACCGTCGAGTGGCTGCCCTCGGCCTTCGCCCTGCGGCAAAACCGGCCGAATCCGTTGCGTCAGTCCACGGTCTTTGAATTCCGCCAGCCGGTCAATGCTCGGACTTCACTCCGCGTGTACGATGTGGCGGGACGCATGGTGAAGACGCTGGCCGACGGACCCTATCCGGCGGGGATACATACATTACGCTGGGACGGTCGTGACACCGAAGGTAACCGGGCGGCTTCGGGCGTCTATTTCTACAAAATGGAGAGCGGTGACTTCCGCCAGACTCGCAAGTTGATCATTCTGCGGTAATCTGGAGCGAATGTTTTGCTAAGGGTGACCGCCTCCTGCATTGGGGGCGGTCGCTTTATTGTCATGCACTGAGAGCGAAGAATACAGAAAGGCAATGTGCAATTTTCTTGTTTCCGGCAAGGCCGGCGTCAGGAAATCACTTTGCTTTAGGCTGACCTGAAGAGATGGCCGTTAACTGGGATGTTTCAAAATTATCGTCTCCAAAAAACGGAGCGTGGTTCGCAAACGGTTTCACCCGGGAGCCGGGATGAGCTGCCTCGAAATGGGGTGAATCATTTGGTTGACGCTGATCCCGGTGGTGAGAGTTTCCGGGTCGCGCTATATCCGCAGGTGACTTAGAGATTTAGTGGAGCGGATTATTGAGGCTGATTCTCTTCACCCGCGTGATATTGACGCTAGCCCGGCGAGGCGGATATTATTTGGTAGTCTGGTAATTGAGGACCGGGCGGAAGCGGCATTTGGGGCCACCAACCTTCCAGCCCATTGGAGAAGCTCCCTGGCGTGGCCCAGCGACACCGCCGGGGAACGAAGTTCTGACTACGAGGAACACGGCGCCCGCCTCCTGTCCGGTGGCGGACGCACTGCGCTGTTCCTGCACCGCCGGAGGCAATCATGCGCATCCTGAGTCTCACCGCTCTGGCTATCCTCATTCTGGGTCTCGCATCGCCCGCACTGGCTGGCTGGGAGACCGATCCTTACGAAAACAACTACATCTGCACCTACGATCTCGAACAGGGGTGGCTGGAGGGGATGCCGGATGGAAGCGGCGGCATCGTTGTCGTCTGGGTAGATTACCGCCTTGGACCAGATGACAGGCGGATCTATATCCAGCGTCTCGATGCAAACGGAGACCGGGCTTTCGCCGCGCAGGGTATCCGTGTCTGCACCTACGAGAGCGAACAGCATTCGCCGCAGATCGTGAGCGACGGAGCAGGCGGGGTGATCGTCGTTTGGTGTGATGTGACGGCGGGAGAGACAAATCTCTACGCGCAGCGAATCGGCCCGTCGGGCGCCCTGCTTTGGGATCCGGCCGGAAAGGCCGTCTGCACGGTCGTCGGCTCGCAGCAGTCTCCCCATGCAGTCGCGGACGGATTAGGCGGGGTCGTCGTCGCTTGGGGCGACTATCGCTCGGTAACCGTGGATGTCTATGCCCAGCGCCTCAACTCCAGCGGGGTGCGGCAGTGGACATCGACCGGCGTGCTCGTCTGCGACGCGACCGGTGACGAGTACGTTGATGGCCTGGTTGACGATCAGACCGGGGGAGCCATCGTCGTATGGGTGGATCACCGCGATGGCCAGCAGGTCTACGCCCAGCGGGTCAATTCGGTGGGATCTCCGATCTGGACGGAAGATGGTGTGCACCTCTGCTCGACGACGGACGTCCAGTACGACGCTCTCGCGGCGTCGGACGCCTCCGGCGGAGTCTTCGCTTTTTGGTACGATGGGGAGTACGACAATATCACCGGAATGCACGTGACATCCGGCGGGACTCTTGATTGGCCGAGCCTCGGCATGGCCGCCTCGACGGGTAGCGAAACCCAATACCGTCCGGCAGTCGCTCCGGACGGCGAGGGAGGAGTCCTCGTCTCGTGGCAGCAGGGGGGTTGCAACGACATCTACGTTCAGAGATTGAGCCGCGAGGGCTGGCGCCTCTGGGGCTCAAACGGTGTTCAGGCTTCCCCCGCCTGCCAAGTATATTTAAGCGTTCGCCATTCCCTGGCGCCGGACGGCAGCGGCGGCGCGCTGCTGGCCTGGACCGATCGGCGCTTCGGCAACGACCACTTGTCCGTACACGGACAGCGCGTGGGAGCCGGTGGCGACCTGCGCTGGGATCCGGATGGTGTCATGATTTCCCGTCCGACTTGCTCCATCGAGAAACCGGAGGTGGTCTCCGATGCTCGAGGCGGGCTGATCTCTGCCTGGACAGATAGTAGGGTCTGGGAGATCACCGAGCTGGACATCTATGCGCAGCGCCTCGATGCCAATGGCTACTGGGGCGTCGCCGATCCCGTGATGGCCTCGATCGAGGACCGTCCCGACGACCAGGGAGGGAGCGTTATCGTTGGCTGGACCTCGGCCTACGTGGATGCCGATCCCTACTTCGCCGTGGAGAACTACACGCTTTGGTTTCGCGCCTCCTCCGGGGCTCGGGCCGCCTCTCCGCTCTCTCCGGAGCAGCTCGTGGAACTGCGGGAGGTCTGCGGGCTCGAACCAGCGCGTATCGAGGCTCTACTCCGTGACAGCTGGACCTATGTCGTGACCGTGCCCGCAATCCAGACGCACGATTACTCAACCCTGGCGCCGACCTTCGGCGACTCGACGGAGAACGGTATTGCATGGATGGACTACAAGGTGCTGGCGCATGGAACGCGTCCGGGAACGATCTGGGAGTCGGAGCCAATGGCAGGTTACTCGGTCGATAACTGGGCTCCCGGAGCGCCGCTCTACCTAGTGGGAGAGATGGACGGGGAGGTGGTCTCATTGTGGTGGACCGCCAGCGGGCATCACGACGAGGATCTCGACTATTACATTATATACCGCGGGACCACGAGTGACTTTCCGCTTGATGAAGCGCATCAGGTCGGCAGCGCAGACGATGCGTCCTACACGGAGGAGCCGGGACCGGGAACCTGGCACTACCGTGTGACGGCGATCGACGTTCATAACAACGAGAGCGAGGGGAGTGGAGAGGTCATCCTCAGCCCCTCCTCGACGGTGGAGGAGTCTCTTCCGACGATGCTTTCCTTCTCGCGACCTCATCCCAATCCGGCTCGAGAGCAGACGGCGATGACTCTCGCACTGCCGAAGCCGCAAACGGTCAAGGTGATTGTGGTTGACGTCAGCGGCGCCCGCGTCGCGATTCTTGCTCAGGGGACGCAAGCGGCTGGAGTACATCGGTTCGTATGGGATGGGCGCGACGACGCGGGACGACCAGTGGCCTCGGGGATCTATCTCTTTCAGGTTGAAGCGGAAGATTGGAGGAAATCAAGCCAGGTCATCTGGATCCGATGAGGACGGTCCACCCGGAAGCTTCATCGCACTCCGCCATCAACCAGGGGACCGTCATCGGAAACCACCGTCGCAGACGTGGCATACATTTCTTAAAAATCAAGCCAAGGACATCGTGCGACGGCTTTCGCATTACTTTAACTATTACCACATCTCCCGCGCGCATCTCGGATTGGAGAAGGATTGTCCTGTTCCAAGATCGGTGGTGCCTCCCGAGAACGGGAGATCGGTTTCAAAACGCAGTTCAGAAACCGGTGAGACACTACGGCTCATCCTCAAAATCCAACAGGTCGACGGGAATGATCTCCACCGTGCCCGAGTCGAAACACGACAGCGCAACGTGAGGGACACTGCTGAGGCCGACGAAGACCGCGTATATCGGCGCCTGGCCCGTCTCGGGTACGGGATAGGTCTTCTTATCGATGTAATTGCCAGCCGAGCTGTAGTGCGACAGGGTGTACGTGTTGTTGATCGCGCTTGTGCTCACGACGAGATACGTATCGTCCGGCAGTTCTCTGACGTCGATGCCGCGCGGGCCGGCGCCGACAGTCGTATTCTGGATGTTGCTGATCGATGCTCCACCACTCCACAGGAAGGTCGTCAGCGTGCTCGAGCTGGAATTGCTGATCGCGTAGAAATCACCTACCCCACGTATCTGTCTAGGAAAGGATTGCGCGCTGCCGATCGCGGTGCCATCGACCAGGATGTCCTGGCGGGCGTGGTACCCATATCTGGCCGGTGCTGGTGATTATCAGCGCAGCTCTGGTCGTGTTGTGCGCGATGCAGCTCACTATCTCGCCGGTCAGGCCGGGAAAGCTGTTGGTGAAGAACAGAGAGACGAGGGTGGGGGAGCCTTCGAAGCGTCCCGTCGCCGGATTAAAATCCAGGAACCCGGCCCGTGTTCGTTGGGCGGAGCTGAAGCCGGGGGAGTTATTGATGCTCCCGTAGTCACAGGCGTCTGCTATCGGGGTTGCGTGAGCCAGCATCATCCCGTATTCGCCCGCGGTCGAGTTCCAGTACGTGATATAGTTGTATTCCTCTTCCTCGTAAATGAACAGACATCGTTCTATCGCGCTGCCCTGGCCCGATATTGGAAGAACTCCGGCCGCATTGGCCCGCGTAATGGTACCCACCAGCTCCGCTGATACGATGTAGTGATCCTGGTTCTTCACGAGACGGTAATATTTCACTCCCTCATAGGCGGCAACGTAGAGCCACGGGTCCGTCGGCGCGCCCAGCGGCGCCGGGTCATTGAGGACTTCATAGGCGACACTGATTCCTTTGAGCGCCGCCATTCCCGTCGCGATGGAAATCGCCGGTGGCAGGGGCTCCGGATCACTGACCAGAAAATGAATGGGCTTTGCCCGCAGATGTATCTTGGATTGCCCGATGGTCGCTCCGTCGGGCAAGGGCAGATGCATCCCCGGTATGTCCATGAACTCGAGATCGGCTTCGAGACTCGTGGTGAATTTTACGTCTCCAGCCATCCCCGGATACAATTCGACAGTCCAACTGTACATGGTCCGGTTCTCATGTAGTTCCTCGACCTCTTCAGGATCCCAGGGGGTACCCGGCAGCAGGAGGGAGTAGAAATTCCACTGTCCCGGCAATGAGCCCATCAGCGGGTTGTCGAGTGTCAGCCCTCCGCTTCCTCGTAATATGACAAAGAGGTCGAAGGGGCTCCCTCTGTCCTCGACCAGGGGAGGCGATGCGTCGTCACTGAGTTTGAATTCGGCTTCTAGTGTCAGCTTCGTATACCCGTTGTCTTTCGCGCTCGGGTCCGCGGGATTGCCGATAACGAGTTGAGACCATCCCATTGTCTCGGCAGTGATCGTGACGTTGTTTTCCGTGTCCGGGTCGAGGTCGTAGACAAGAACCTGGCTAGGGGCCGAGTTCACGTCGGTCGTCCTGACGATGCCAAGAAGCAGTGGATACTCCTGCGGATCATCCGCTTTGCCCGCCGTCTGAGGGACCGGCGGCGCAGAGAAACTGAAGCTGATCTCGGCGGGAGCCGTCAGCCCCAGATCCGGCGGGGCCTGCTGTGCCGCTGAGTTCTGCCGGCTCGTAAGGCTGTGGGGTCAACACGTCGTCGGTCTTCTCACAGCCGAGCATGAAGGCTGTCAGACAGGCGATGGAGATAGGAAGTGCGCTGGATTTCATCATGTACATCCCCCGGGTTAACAGTCCACACGAAAACTGTGGAGGGATAGTACTATCAATAATGCATCACAGTCAAAAGACTGTTACCGACGGCGGGTGGTTATGCTTACTATACCGGGGAGCCGCAATGAGCTGCATCGAAATGGGTGGTTTATCTGGTTAGCAAAGACCCTGTTGGCTTAGGACATCTGGATTCGCTATATTTGTAAGTATCATAGAGTTTCGCGGATATGGGAAGTGATTGACGCACACGTTGTGGCACCGGGCCCCTTTGACAGCGGGGCACTCGTTTTGAAGGCTGAGATTGGTGATTTGACTATCGGACGCACCTATTCATTGAACCGCGGTTTGCAGGAATGAAAGGGATTTCGCTATGAAGAAAACTCTCATCGTAATTGCCGCGCTATTGCTCCTGCTCGTGGCAGCACTGTTCATAGTGCCGCTGGTATTTGAGGGGCAGATCAAGGAAATGGTCAAGCATGAAGCCAACAAGCGCATGGCTGCCGCTCTCGATTTCGATGACATCGGCCTCAGCCTGATCAGACATTTCCCCAAAGCAACACTCACGATCGACAAAATGATAATCGTCAACAAGGAGCCATTTGCCGGCGATACCCTGCTGGTGCTGCCGGAATTCGAGGGGACAGTCAATCTCGGCAGTCTTATCGGCGGCGGCCCGCTGGAGATCGTGTCTATTCACCTGATTGAGCCGCACATGAATCTGCGGGTGGGGCAGGATGGACGCAACAACTGGCAGATATTTGCCGAATCGCCCCCGGAAGATGTATCCGCGGTGGACGCGTCCACCAAGCCGTTCAATCTGGCAGTACAAACCTATGAAATTAAGGATGGCCATCTCAGTTACCAGGATGAGGCCGGCGGCGTGCAGGTGCTTGTCGCGGGATTGCGGCATCAGGGGCATGGTGATTTCAGTCAGAGCCAGTTCCTATTGGCGACCCATACCGAGATTGCGGCAATGACCGTTTTGATGCAGGGAACAACCTATCTCAGCGAAGCGCAGGTTGTGGCAAAGGCGGATATCAATGTGGACCTCGTGAACAAGAAGTACGTTTTCGCTGATAATGAGATACGTCTCAATGATCTCGCGCTTGCATTTACTGGGTGGGCTGCTCAGCGTGGGGAAGAGGTGGAACTTGATCTGAGGCTTGGTGCCCCTGAGGCTGATTTGAAAAGCCTGCTGTCGATGATCCCCTTTGTATATCAAAAAGACTTTGAGGACCTTTCCGCCGAGGGCCAACTGAAATTGGCCGGCGAGATCAAGGGTGTCAGCAGCAAGACGTCGCTTCCGAACTTCGACATCAGCGTCAATCTCAATGAGGGCCGGGCGAAATACTCGCAGATGCCGACCTCAATTGATCAGGTGCAAATGACTCTCCAAATCAGCAACCGCGGTAAAGAACCTGATGATGTCGTGGTTAAACTTGACAGCCTTCATTTCGAGATCCTCGGCAAGGCGGTTGACATCACCGGCTCAGTGAAAACGCCGCTGTCCGATCCCCTGCTTGACTTGAATATCATAGGCTCCGTGGATCTGGGAACTGCCGTCAATATCGCCCCGCTCGAGCAGGTACCCGACCTCAAAGGCGACCTGCGGTCGGAGTTGCATCTGAAGGGCAATTTGTCGGATGCCGAGAAGGGCCACGCCGACAAGTTCAGTGTCAGCGGCGTACTGGTCTTCACCGATGTGGATTATGGCTCCGCGCAGCTTCCCGAACGTCTGAAAGTGAGCAACGCTCAGATCACCTTTTCGCCGCAGCGAATCACACTTGACAAGCTAATAGCCAAAGTCGGCAAGAGTGATGTCAGCGCCAATGGGCTGCTGGAAGATGTTGTCGGTTACATCTTCGCCAAGAAGACGCTCAAAGGTACGCTTGTTGTCAAGTCGAGCTTCCTTGATCTGAATCCCTGGGTGACCGACGAGAGTGAAAAGTTGCAGGCAGTGGAACTCCCGGCTGGTGTTGAGATTCTGATGCAGGCTGATTTCGGACGCGTGCTTTACGATAACCTGGAATTGGCCGATGCTGCCGGCAATCTTCAACTGAAGGATCAAATACTGAGCTTGCTCGATCTGCATACGAAGACATTGGGAGGAACGGTCGTTGCCAGCGGCAACTATAGTTTCATCCCGCCGAAACGACCTCATCTCTTCCTCGATGCCAAGGTAACCGAACTGAGCATACCGACCACCTTTGAAAAGCTGGAAGCAGTACAGCGTTTCGCGCCCATCGCACATCATCTGGTGGGTTCATTTAGCGGCGAGATCAATATCGACTCCGATCTCGATGCCGCATTGCTGCCCATGTGGCAGGAATTCTTCAGCAAAGGTCAACTCCGTATTCCCAAGGTTGATTTGAAGGGATTCGCACCGCTCGACATGGTAGCCGACAACCTCCAGCTTGCCAAACTCAAGAATCCCTCAATGCACAACCTGGATCCGGCCTATCTAATCGAGGGCGGCCGTTTCCGACTCAAGCCGATCGACTTTTCCATAGACAATTACCTGATCACAGTCTCGGGTTCGAACGGACTCGATAAGTCAATCGACTACAAACTGACAATCCATGTCCCCGCATCTGAACTCAAATCGAAAACGAACTCTTTCATCTCACAACTGGTGGGTCAGGACATCGCCGCTCTGACCAATGAAACGATTGTGATCGATGTGGCCATCGGGGGCACCCTGACGAGTCCCAGTGTCAAGACTTCACTCGCGCAGATCATCAAGGGTGCGGTCACTGATCCACTCAAAGACGCCGTCACGGCTGAAGTGGACAAACAGAAACTCGAGGCAGAGAAGAAGGCGCAAGAGGAAATCGCCAAGCAGAAACTGGAGCTTGAGAAGAAAAAGAAAGAAGCGGAGGAGAAGATCAAGAACAAGCTGAAGGACTTGTTCAAGAAACCGTAAGCTGAGAGATGTGCATCCCGATAAGTGTGCCACAAAAGCGAGGAAAGGGGATCAGGATTGACTGATCCTTCAGAATGTGTAAGTGCGGTTTTGTGAAAGCATGATCATTGCCCGTATCCACGGGCGGGTTCCGCGCCGGCTACCGCCGCTCCAGTTTTCCCTTCCAGAGTTCATCCAGGAACACTTGCCATGGTAGGATCCGTATCCCACCGACCTGCCGGACACGTGGTTCTAAACTCACGCAGATCATCTGCTTGAGTTTCTTCTCCTCTGAGAGGGCTCGCAAACCCCTAAGATCATCAGAAGTAATATTCTTCTTAGCTTTCGCCTCAATGGCCGTGTGATCGCCAATGATAAAGTCAACTTCAAAACCTGAGGTGGATCGCCAATAGCTCAAGATTTCGCCGGATACAGAATCTCTTTGGCAGCGAAGCTCGTGGAAAATGTAAGTTTCAAAGGCTTCACCGAACTCCGGCGTGCCGATCCTGAATGCCCTGCCCTGCAGGGATGCCACGACTCCAACGTCGAAAAAGTAGTACTTCGAACTCACGATGGGCTTTCGTTTAAGAGACTTTTTCCATGCCGGAAGCTCATGAACAATGAGTGTGTCCCTCAAGATATCGAAGTAATCGTAGACGGTTGTCCTTGCCACCTGCGCGTCGTTTGCGACCTTTGTATAATTCACAATAGTGGCATTGCAAAGGGCGGCGATGCGTAGGAAGCGGCTGAAAGCGGGTACATTGCGGGTAGCGCCCTCCGCGGCAATTTCTTGCTGCAGATATGAGCCCACATAGGCTTCCAGATCTGCAGCAGGATCGTCGGAGAAGTAGATTGAAGGGAGGAGACCCCGCGAAGCCATCTTCAACAGATCGAAACGATCACCCAGCTCTTGATAAGTCAATGGATGAAGAAACTTCGTGCGGACTCTACCTCCCAATAGATTGACCCCTCCTCGTCGGAGTTTGCGTGCGCTTGACCCCGTGAGCAAGAATCGAAGCCCTCGGGATTCAATCAGGCGGTGAACCTCATTCAAAAGTTCCGGGAGTCTCTGAATCTCGTCAATGACGATGACGCTGTCCTTTGGGGAGATTTCCTCTTCCAATCGGCCCGGATTATTGCTGAGCGCCAGAAAGACGGAAGAATCGAGGAGATCGAAGATTCGGGCGTCGGCCAGAGAGCGGCGGATTAAGAAGGTCTTGCCGGTCTGACGGGGTCCGAACAAGAAATGAGATTTCTTCTGCAGGAGAGCATTTAGATCCAGGGTACGCGTTACTTCTACCATGTCGGCCTCCAGAATCGTCGTCTATTTCGTCATTCAGGATGCCAAATGACGACTATATTGTCAATTGGTATTCAACCCAAAGCAACTATTCTATCTATCTATTTGGGGGGCTATCGGTTAGGTATGCGAAACCAGAAACTCGACGTGAGCTGGAATCAGAGAATGATGAGAAAATGGTCCCGCACGGGGAGCCACCGGAAGCCGCCTCGAAACGGGGCGGTTTGTTTTGTTAACGGAGACCCCGGTGGTGAGAGCTGCTGGGATTCGCTATATGTGTAAGTGTCATGGAAGGTATCTAGCGTTTATTCTCGCGGGAATTGAGTTTTAATAGGCCCCACGTGGTCGGAATAGGGGCTGGTGTCGGAACGGAGGAAATTGGGCAGCCAATTGGAAGAGCGCCTATCAACCCGCAGTCGGTATTATCCGGGTGGTGACCGGGCAAGCAGGGGGAGCTGGCAGTCAGGGTGAAATCGCCGTTGTCGGGATCACAGAATTGAGGATCGGCGCTTATATGCCCGTCTACGCCGAAGGGGCCAAAATCGATCAAATTTCCATACACGTCATTGCAGGAGCATTCAAGATGCTCCAAGCTAGCGTTCCCACTCCCCACATTGAAAGCAATAATGTTATTCTTGTAGGTCCCAGATCCGGTGTGCTCGATGATTCCACCATAGGATCCACTCTCGTTAAACGCAAAGGTATTGCCTTCGATGAATGCAGTATTGCTGTGAAAGCGGAAGAGCGGGAAGTCAGAGCAGGTATTGTTGACGACCACATTTTGTCTAAATGTAAGAGTACCGTCAAATGTTCCAATGATATCTATACTGCTGAAGTTGCCTTCAATCCAACACCCACTTATGGTGGGGGACGCAAAAAGAATCTCCAATGCGGCTCCCGACAAGGCGTTGTTTTCGACAATGTGAAGACCCTTAAAGACCGGGGTGCAAAGATCGGGAGACGGCGACCCCTCGACATTGATCGCTCCACCGCCGGGGGCGCCATAACCTCCTTCTCTGCCATGCGTGAGTGTGAGGCCCTCCACTACGGCTTCAGAGCTGATATTCCCCGCATATTCTGCCCAACAGACAACAACTCTTCCCTGGTCCTGAGCATCGAGTATCGTGACTTCGGGGCCATCGGAGCTGTGAATCCAGATACTGTCTTTCATTGTGATGATTGTGTTCCAATCTCCCCACGGGTCGGGATGCAAATCGGAATACACACCGGGATGGATCAGGACATCATCCCCCGCCGAGGCGGAGTCGATCGCTGCTTGGATGGTCGGTGCGTCACCACTCCCGTCCTCGTAGACATGCCATGTTTCAGAGTATGAAGGCTGTACCATAGATTGGAGCAAAGCAAAAGCCATGGCAACCAGTACAAAAGACCGATTCACATACATTTCACACCTCGCTTGCGGCTCCCTCAATACTAGTCACTCGACCTCGCCAATAGTATAAGGCCAATTGGGCTCGGCCGTCAAATGGAAGGCGTAGTCTCCCATAACTGACTACTAAATAGGAGGTTGCGGTTGTATAAGTAGTTTTTGTGTAACAATGCAAAGCAATGAAATGGGGTAAGGTTACCCTACGCCGCTTTTCGGACATTACAGGCATGGGCATGCATAACGCTCGCAATAACATTTTTCAAATCATTATTGTTGATCGGTTTTGCAATATAGCCATTCATGCCGGATTCTAGACACCTTTTCTGATCTTCTTCCAAGGTATGCGCGGTTACGGCTATTATTGGTATATCACGATACCAACTATCGGAATGTCTAATAATGCTTGTGGCCTCGAAGCCATTCATTACAGGCATCTGAATGTCCAACAGGATGAGGTCGAATTCTCCTGATGCCAACTTGTCCAAAGCAACAGCACCATTTTCTGCTATTTTAGTGCTGTGGCCGGCCCTCTTCAGCATGGCCGACGCAACCATCTGATTGACGACGATATCTTCTACCAGAAGAATGTCCAAACTGTTCGATTCCTGCGGTTGCGTCTCCTGGTATTTCTTTGGTGAATAAGCGCTATACTCAGATATCTCAAGCGAAAGGTTTTCTTTCTTGACGGATTGGCCCGGCCCGAAACATGCATTGAATTGGAATGTGCTTCCCTGTCCAACTTCGCTTTTTACCGAGATTGATCCTTTCATCATTTTGAGAAGCTGACGGCAAATTGTCAGACCGATTCCCGTGCCGCCGTGTTCTCTTGTATGGGATCCGTCTGCTTGGCGAAAGCTGTCAAAAATAGAATCCATATTTTCTGAAGAAATGCCGATTCCCGTATCGCAAATTGTAAATTCGATCAAGATCGTATCTTGATTTGGAGGGATTGACTTGCTTCGCCGAATGTGAAGCTCTATCGAACCTTTATCGGTGAATTTCTCTGCATTTCCAACGACTTCCTTAAGCACCTGATGCAGAGCATTTCTATTTCCTTTCAGGTTGATGGGGACATCGGAATCGATGATAATTCGAAATTCTATTCCTTTGTCGCGAATACGAGTTCCCTTGATAAAATCGATTTCATCCAGTAAGTCGGTTAGTTTGAAGTCGTGCTGACCAAGCGGATGGTCGCCACCTATAATGTTTGAAATCTCGAGAATATTGTTCATTATCTCCAGAAGCGAATCGGCTGAATGCTTGACGATTTCAAGATTCTCGCGCTGGTCTTCGTCGAGATCAGAGTCCAGGGTCAGCATTGTCATGCCGATGATTCCGTTCATGGGTGTCCGGAATTCATGACTGATATTCGCCAGAAATTCGCTTTTAACCTGATTTGCATCGTTGGCAATGGCCATTGCGTGTTGCATCGCTACTTCGGCACGCTCGCGTTCTTTGATTTCCTGTTGAAGCGCTCGATTTTGTTTTCTTATGCCATATGTCCGGAACCTATAGAATGCAATGATGAAAAATAGCGCTATTAATATGACAATTGATCTGAACCAAAGGGTTTGCCAAAATGGCGGGGTTATGGAAATATTAAGTGAAAGTGCGTTTTCGTTCCACACATTGTCGCTATTGGAAGATTTGACAAGAAAGACATAATCGCCTGGCGGCAGGCAGGTGTATGTCGCAAATCTCCGTGAACCTACATAGTTCCAATCGCGTTCGAAACCCTCCATCATGTAGGCGTATTGATTGCGTTCCGGAGTGACAAAATGTAACCCTGAGAATTCAAAAGTGAATACATCCTCGCGGTATGATAGGACGATATCTTTTGTGTCTGTAATTGCACGATCAAGAATTACTGAAGCATTGATTTCAGAACCTATTGTCACGCTTTTATTGAATATTAGAATATCCGTGATTATGACATGCGATAGATATGGATTATCCATGATATCATCCGGGAAGAAGGCGTTGAATCCGTTAATGCCCCCGAAGAACATTTCTCCTCGTGCGCTTCGGTAAAATGAGCCTCCGTTGAATTCATTACTCTGCAGGCCATCTCTGGTATCAAAATTCCTGAATGTTTCGGTTCGCGGATCGAATTTCGACAGACCCATGTTGGTGCTCAACCAAAGGATTCCGTGATCGTCCTGTAGAATGCCATAAATGGCGTTACTGGCCAGGCCGTCTTGAATCGTATAACTGGTAAACGCGCCGGTTTGCCGATCGTATCGATTCAAACCACCGGCATAAGTTGCAATCCACAAGATTCCGGAAGAATCCTCGACAATTGAAAACACATGATTTTCGCTCAAGCTGTTCGGATTATCAGGATCATTTAGATATCGGGTGAACATCCCGGTTTCACGGTCGAGCCGGCAGATTCCACCTCCTTCCGTTCCTATCCAAAGCACATGTCCTGCTTCATCTTCATCCTCATAGATACTGCGGATGTAGTTATTGCTGATGCTATGTGGATTCGTTGTGTCGTTTTTATAATTAGAAAATGTTGAGCTTTGACGGTCAAAACTGTCGAGCCCGCCGCCATATGTTCCAATCCATAAAACTCCACCACGGTCCTCATAAATAGTGCGGATCTGGTCCGCGCTGATTGTTTTTGGATCATCCGGATCGTGGCGGAAACTCGTAAATAATTTGCTTTCACTGTCGAAGCGGTTCAAACCGCCCCCATTGGTTCCTATCCAGAGAACATGCGCACGATCTTCATAGATGCAGCGGACGAAAGCGTTGCTCAGACTATTGGGGTCGGATGGATCCGGCTGAAAATTCTCAAGGCTATTGGTGGTTCGATCCAACCGGTCAAGACCATTGCCGTGGGTTCCAATCCAGAGGATCCCCTGATGATCCTCAATGACCGACCAAATGATGCTATGGCTGAGCATTCCTCCTGTAATTGTATTGGGCTTGTAATGGACGAAAGCCTTGGATTCGAGATCGAGCTTATCGACGCCACCGCCATAAGTTCCGATCCAGAGAACTCCGGAGCGATCCGCATACAGTGCGCGAACATCATCTCGACTCAAGCTGCCCGGACTGTTCTGCAAGCGATTATAGCGAGTCAAATGGCCGGTATGCCGATCCAAACGGTTGAGGCCGTTATTTGTTCCGATCCAGAGAATTCCGGATGCGTCTAAGCAAATGGCTTGGATATTGTCGGAATTTATGCTGTTTGGATCCGAAGGATCAAATGTGTAAGATGTGACTTGGTTGTTATATTTGTCAAACTTAATCAAGCCGCTTTCTCCGGTTCCGACCCAGAGGACGCCGTCATCGTCTTCGATCAACGCTTGCACCGTAATGTTTTGTGGAAATTTGGAAGTCTCACTTGTATTTCCAACGCGTTTGAAGCTGTATGCTGGTACGGCATCGAACGACCCACGGGTTTCTGTCACGTCAGGCGTATGCAAGATGTCGAGGCCATTATCCGTACCGATCCAGACAGTTCCTGACCGATCCGTAAATAATGCGTTGATTGTGTTACCGCTGATACTTTTGGGATTCTCGGAGTCGCTGAGGAATTGCTTAAATGTTCCAGCTGCGGGGTCATACCTGTTCAAGCCGAGATCAGTGCCTATCCATATCGCTCCAGATCGATCTTCGGTGAGAGAATGCACGATCTCATTGCTCAAAAAACCGGAGCTTCCGTCGGTGCTTTGAAAGCGTGTAAACGTATTTGTTGCCGGATCATAGCAATTCAGACCGCCGTGAAAGGTTCCGATCCAGAGCAAGCCACGGCTATCTTCCATGATAGTGAGGATGTCACTATAGCTCGGACTGTTAGCGTCATCCGGATTATGCTTAAAAATGCGGAAATCATAACCGTCGTAGCGATTCAGTCCATCCTCGGTTCCGAACCACATAAATCCTCGTTGGTCCTGGATAATACATTTTACGATGCTTTGCGAGAGACCCTCATTGAGCGAAATCTGTACGAAATTGGTCTGGATACCCATTGAGGGATTGTTTGAGCAGAGCAGGACGCATATGGAAATGAAAATAAAGACGAACAATTTGCGCCATTGCTTGGCTGAGCCACTCAGTTCGTTAGACGAGGCCATCTTGATATCCCGCATTGTAGAGTGATCATACAGCAAAGGACCCCTATCCAATGGGTATTCTTGTCTTTCCCGAAATACGGTATTTTGATCTATATCGGGTTAATTTTGGATAATCTTGATTGGAAAATTCATCTTCTGAATAGAACCGGCCGCGCGCCGGAGATGCTATTCATTCCCCCTTTTCAAGGGCGCTGCACAATCTGCTATCATGGAACCTGTTTCAGGGCATGGGCCGGACCGGCCCTCGACCGAGCACGGGGATGACCCGAGCGAACCATCCGGAGGATCTTATGGTCATGATTCCAGGTCACGCAGCAAATCACTCGCGCCTGCTTGCCTTCCTGGTCGCGCTGGTTCTGCTCCTTGGCGCGGCAAGCCAGGCACCGGGTGACGCCACCACCATAAAGGAGACCGATCCCATGGTCCTCGAGAAATTGGAATGGTTTCAGAATCAGAAATTTGGTTTGTTGATGCACTGGGGTCCGTACTGCCAGTGGCAAATTGTCGAAAGCTGGAGTCTCTGCCCCGAGGACGAAAACTGGTGTGAGCGACGCGGCGAATATGCTGGAGATTACTGCCAGTACAAGGCCGCGTACGATAACCTGAAGACTACGTTCAACCCCATCAAGTTCGATCCTGACTTATGGGCCGAAGCCGCCAGCGCCGCCGGCATGCGCTATGTCGTTTTCACGACCAAACACCATGATGGCTTCTGCATGTTTGATACCAAGGAGACCAATTACAAAGTCACCGCTGATGATTGCGCTTTCAGTTCCAATCCCAGGGCTAACATTACCCGGGAAATCTTCTCTGCGTTCCGTAAACGTGGATTCGGAATCGGCGCTTACTTCTCAAAAGCGGATTGGCACTGCCCCGACTACTGGTGGCCCAAATTTCCGCCGTTCGACCGAAACGTTAATTACGATATCAAGAAGTATCCCAAGAAATGGGAGAGCTTCAAGGAGTTTACCTACAATCAGATTAAGGAGTTGATGAGCGATTACGGCGGCGTCGATATCCTCTGGCTTGACGGGGGATGGGTGCAGCCCATGACGCCGACCTCGCCGCGTGAGGGTAAAAATCCCTGTGACCAAAACATCGATATGCCGAAGATTGCAGCCATGGCGCGTTCCAAGCAGCCGGGCCTCATCATCGTGGATCGGGCGGTAGAGGGTAACTATCAGAACTATCGCACGCCAGAACAGGAGATACCCGACACCGCGCTCGACCACGTCTGGGAAACCTGCATGACGATGGCCACGGCCTGGACATACGTCGCAACCGACACCTACAAGCCGACCTCGCAACTGATACATTATCTCGTCGAAATCGTCGCCAAAGGCGGCAACCTGCTGCTCAATATTGGTCCCAGCGCTGAAGGCGAATTCGCACCGGCGGCATTGGATCGTCTTGAGGGCATTGCCGCCTGGATGAAGGTGAATAGCAACGCCATCTACAGCACGCGGGCCGTGCCGCCTTACAAAGAGGGCAAGATCTGTTTCACTCGAATGCCGGATAGAAGCATCAACGCCATCTATCTAGCCGATGAAGACGAGCTGCAGCCTCCGGAGAAGATAACCATCAACGCTTTCATTCCTGAAGCAGGGAGTACGGTCACGATGTATGGCGTGAAGGCGCCGGTCGCGTGGGAGCGAGCCGCCGTAGGATTTACTATTCGTGTCCCGGAAGCGGCGCATATCAATCCGCCCTGCAGGTATGCCTGGGCTTTCCACTTTTCGGTGGAGTAACGATGTGGCGCTCTTGGCGGCGACTCACTCTTCTCGTAACGTTCTTGTGCGGCGTGACGCAAGTTGGCGCCGCACCTGGAAATTTCATCTTGGTCCAGGACGGAAAGAGCGAGGTTGGCGTTTGTGCGGGTACCGACGTCCCGGCGCCGGTATATGCAAGCATCGATATCCTCCGTCGGTACATCAGAGAAATTTCCGGCGTTGATTTGCCGCTAATCCACAGCCTATCCGAGAAGAGTCCTCAGATCATCGTCGAGATTGGCGCGAGTCGCGATCCCAAATTGAGCGTGGCGGATCTCGGTAACGACGGCTTCCGCCTCAAAACCACTGGCAAGGACCTGGTTTTTACGGCCAAGACCGCCGACGGATTTCAAAACGCCGTGTACACCTTTCTCGAATCCTACCTCGGTTGTCGAAAGTACAGCTTCACGGTGGAGGTGGTGCCGCAGAAGACCACAATTATACTCCCCGGCATGGACGACCAGCAAATTCCACAACTGAGCTTTCGCATGCAGGACATACGCGATGCTGCATATGTCGCCTGGCACAAACTGGACACCAACGACGATTTTGGCTTGTTCGTTCATACGTTCAAGGAGCTGGTTCCACCGGATAAATACTTCAAGGAGCACCCGGAATACTTTTCTATGTTGAATGGAAGCCGTACACCCGAGGGCCAGCTATGCCTTACAAATCCCGACGTTTTTAACATTGTCGTCGAGGAACTCCGCGCTCGAATGAGTGAAAAGCCGGGCTCGAGCTTCTGGTCGGTTTCGCAGAATGATACCTACGCACCTTGCGAATGTGAATTCTGCCGCGCCGCCGGCCAGGCCGAAGGCGCTCAATCCGGATCGATCCTGGCCTTCGTGAACCGGGTTGCCGAGAAATTCCCCGATCAAACAATCTCGACGCTGGCATACCAGTATTCACGTTCCGCGCCGCGGCGCATCAAGCCGAGGCCCAATGTGAATATCATGCTCTGCAGCATCGAATGTAACCGCAGTAAGCCGCTTGCTGATGATCCGGGCAGCGTATCCTTTGTGAAGGATGTCAGGGATTGGGGCAAACTCACGCATAACATTTTCCTGTGGGATTACGTTATACAATTCCGCAATCTTGTGAGTCCATTTCCGAACTTGCGCGTGTTGCAACCGAATATTCAATTCTTTGTGGAAAGCGGTATCACATCGATATTCGAGCAGGGACTGCCCGTTATGCATGGTGAGTTCGCCGAGCTTCGGATTTACTTGATCTCTAAGCTGCTGTGGAACCCCTATGCCGATGTTGATGCCATCATTAACGACTTCCTGCAGGGATACTACGGCCGGGCCGCGCCATTCATCAGACAGTACATCGATATCATGCATGACGCGCTGGCGGCATCCGGCGAGGACCTCTCCATTTACGGATATCCACTGACTTCAAGCGACGGATACCTATCCCCGCGCATGATGCAGAGCTACAGCGATCTTTTCGCCAAAGCGGAAGCGGCGGTGAATGATGATTTGGAAATACTTTCGCGCGTGCGCACCGCTCATCTGCCCGTGCAGTTCGCAATACTGGAACAGGCCAAGGTCGCCGGGGATGCCGAGCGGGGATGCTTTGTGAGGACCAGCGCAGGCGTACTACAGACAAAACCGGAAATAGAGTCGCTTCTGGCTCTGTTCGTCCAGCGTTGCCGGGAAGCAGACATTCCCAGGCTGTGGGAGCATGGTACTTCTCCGGATGAGTACTTCGCATCGACCCGGAAGTTTCTTGAGGGCAGCACGAGACCGCATCTCGCTCTGTCCAGCCCGGTCGTGCTGACCCGGCCCGCCAGCCAGAAGTATCACCAGGGCGATCCCGCGGCTCTGACCGATGGATGCAAGGGCTGGGATGACTATCACACCCATTGGCTCGGGTTCGAGGGGGAGGATATGGAAGCGACCCTTGACCTCGGTGCGGTCAAATCGATCTCGGCCATCAACACCGATTTCCTGCAAGACATAAATTCCTGGATCTTCATGCCGCTTCTGGTAACATTCTCGATCTCAAAGGATGGAATGGGCTATCGCGAGGTGGGGAAGACCGAGAACACGACAGCGCCGGAAGAATGGGGCGCCATCATCGCGCCGTACAATGTCACATTCGAATCATCCCGGGCGCGCTACATCCGGGTCAAGGCGGTCAGCGTGAAGAGTTGTCCGGCCTGGCACAAGGGATCCGGAGGGCCCGCATGGATCTTCATCGACGAGATATCGGTACAATAGGAGCCGGACATTGAGGAATATTCGTTCGATCGGGCCGCTGCTCGCATTCATCGTGGTGATTATTTCAATAGCCACTCCCGCGGCGGCACAATCCTACCGGGATGCGCGTCTCCCTGTCGAGACGAGGGTCCAAGATCTTCTCTCTCGCATGACGCTCGAAGAAAAATTCTGGCAGCTCTTCATGCTGGCCGGAAGTCTTGACGAAGGCGTCGCGAGGTATGAACACGGCGCCTTCGGTTTTCAGCCGCGGAACTACTGTGACAGCGCGAGTGCAATGGTCTGTGCCAACGATCTGCAGAGGCATTTTGTCGAGAAGACCCGGCTGGGCATCCCGGTGATCCTGTTCGAGGAGGCATTGCATGGCGTCGTTCAACCGGGCGCCACATCCTTCCCGCAGGCCATCGGGCTGGCGGCGACGTTCGATACAGACCTGATGCGCGAGGTTTCACACGCCATAGCACGGGAATGCCGGGCCCTCGGCATCCGCCAGGTGCTGTCGCCGGTCGTTAACATTGCAGATGATGTTCGCTGGGGCAGGGTGGAAGAAACCTACGGCGAAGATCCGTTGCTGGCCGCGGACATGGGCGTGGCCTTTACGTCGGGATTCGAACAGCAGGGAATCATCACCACCCCAAAGCACTTTATTGCCAATGTGGGAAACGGCGGCCGCGACAGCTATCCCATACATTATAGTGAACGCCTGCTCCGCGAGATTTATCTCCCTCCATTTGAGGCGTGCATCCGCCGGGGCGGCTCCAGATCAATCATGACCTCGTACAATTCCCTTGATGGCGTTCCCTGTACCGCCGGCGATTGGTTGAACGATAAATGGCTCAAGCATGAGCTGGGTTTCTCAGGTTTCGTCATTTCCGATGCTTGCGCGGTCGGCGGCGCCAATGGCCTCCATGGCACCGCGCGTGATTACACTGATGCCACGGCGCAAGCGATCAAAGGCGGACTCGATGTTATCTTCCAGACTTCCTTCGACCATGCCGGGCTGTTCTTTCCGGCGTTTCATGAGGGACGAATACCGCCGGAAGTGATCGATAGCGCGGTGGCGCGTGTGCTAAGGGCCAAGTTCGAACTGGGATTGTTTGATCAGCCCTATATCGACACCGGCGACGCCATCTCAGCGCCGGAACAGAAACAGCATGTTCTCCTGGCCCGCCGGGCGGCCCAGGAATCGATCGTGTTGCTCAAAAATGACCGGCAGACGCTGCCCCTGAACCGGAATCTCAAGCAGATCGCCGTTTTGGGTCCGGATGCCGCCGAGGCGCGACTGGGCGGATACAGCGGTCCCGGCAATGATAAGGTCAGCATTATCGATGGGATTAAGAACAAGATCGGTCCATCGACCCAAATCGTGTATGCCGAGGGTTGCCCCCGGGTTTCCCCAGACTATACAACCGTTCCGCCGGAGTTTCTGTCCTGCGTTCAAGACGATACCCTGAGAAATGGATTGATTGGATCTTACTATAACAATATCAATCTCTCCGGAGATCCCGTCTTCACCCGCGTCGACCCGCAGATTCAATTCCAATGGACGTTGAATTCTCCTGACCCACATAGGCTTCCCGACAATTTTTACTCTGTGCGCTGGATCGGCAAGCTTAGGGCGCCCGCGACAGGATGGGTCAAGATTGGCGTTGAAGGCAATGACGGCTATCGGCTGACCATTGACGGCGTATTGGTGATTGATAACTGGCACAAGGTTTCCTTCCGCAGCCTGGCCGCCGAACATCACTTCGAAGAGGGCAGGGAATATGATTTGCGCATTGAGTATTTCGAGCCGACCGGCAATGCCCGGCTTCGGCTGGTTTGGAACTACGGCATGGAGACCGGCGGCGATTCCGCGATCAACGAGGCCGTCGCGCTTGCTGCCCGGAGTGATGCCGCGGTTGTCGTGGTGGGCATTGAAGAAGGCGAATTCCGGGATCGCGCGAATCTTGATCTGCCCGGCCGCCAGGAGGCGCTGATCCAGCGCGTCGCGGCCGCCGGCAAGCCGACGGTCGTCGTACTGGTCGGCGGCGGCGCCGTCACCATGACCAGCTGGCTTGACAGTGTGCCGGCCCTGCTGCATGTATGGTATCCGGGCGAAGCCGGGGGGGATGCCGTCGCCGACGTGCTCTTCGGCGATTACAATCCCGCGGGACGCTTGCCCATCACCTTTCCCGTGTCAGTAGGTCAATTACCATTGGTCTACAATCACAAACCCACCGGCCGCGGCGATGACTATCTGGATCTCACGGGTCAGCCGATGTTCCCGTTTGGATATGGCATGAGCTATACACAGTTTGAGTACAGCGATCTGCGATTGGTGGAGCGCCAAATATCCGCAGGCGGCGCCGCTGCCGTACATTTCATCGTGAAGAATGCGGGTGCGATGGAAGGTGACGAAGTCGTACAGTTGTACATTCGCGATGAGCTCGCTTCGATGGCGCGCCCTGTCACCGAACTCAAAGGTTTCCAACGGATTCATCTGAGAGCGGGCGAGACCAGGGCATTGCACTTCATCATCGGCCCCGACATGCTTTCGATGCTCGACCGTGATCTGAAGCCCGTGGTCGAGCCGGGTGATTTCCGCATCATGATTGGTGCTTCATGCAAGGACATTCGTTTGCGGGAAACCCTTACCGTCGCCAGGGAGAATGAGTAGCAGAGGATCCCACCCGGCCTGCCTGGCGCTCATTATATCACTTGCCGACATTTCTCATCTTGACTCCCTTTGAGGGGCGGTCTATTCTGAAAACTCGTTCATGATATGAACAATCGTTCACTAAGGAGATGACGTGGATAAGATTCCATCCCAGCGACGTCAAGCTCGGAAAAAAGATGAGCGCAACTGGCAGCGTAAGAAGATACTGGATGCGGGGTTAGACGTTTTCGCCAGGAATGGCTACGAGGGAACATCGGTCCGGGAAATAGCCGAGATATCCGGATTCAGCGTCGGGCACATCTACAACCTTATTGGCAAGAAGGAGGAATTATTCGATCAACTCCTCCTTCAGGAAGGTTGTGATTTTGAGGGGGTCTTGCTTTCTTTGACCGAAAGACTATCCCAGCAGCCCGCGATTGAAATCCTCGATCAACTCATTGTGGAGATCCTCAGCTATTTTCAAGAACGTCCCGCGCTTTTTCAAATTTATCTCAATGAGACCGGGGCCGTGCTGGCGGCGATCGATACTCACTTCTCGAAGCGTGTGCTTCGTCTCCGGGGACGCCTCCAAAAACAAATTGTAACGCTTTTTAAGCGGGCGTTTGAAGAGGGATCAGTGATTGAAATTGACCCCGAACATATGAGGATTGCGTTCTTTCAGCTTCTGAATGGCTTTCTGGGAGCGTGGGCGCTTGCGCGCTATCGTTATCCCGTTGTCAACGAGGCGAAGACCATTCGACAAATTATCTGGAGCGGCCTTCGCTCAAAATGATTAAGGTAATAATGTGAACAGATGTGCTTTTGAACACCTTGTTCGAGGAGGTTTTTGTTTCATGGCTATTGGGAACCGTGCTGGGCGCATGCGCCCACAGGGAGGAAGTTCCATGCTGTCCCGTGCAATGAAATTCACGAGAAATGTGGTTCTGGGCGCTTTCGCAAGCGTTCTAATGCTTGCGGGATGCGGCAAGAATGAGGCTCCGCCGCCACCCGGCGAACCGGTGGTTTCTGTGGTGACGATCGAGGCTCAAAGCACAGCTCTGACAACCGAGTTGACCGGGCGTACGGTTGCCTACCGCATGGCCGAAATCCGGCCCCAGGTCAACGGCATCATCCAGAAGCGTCTGTTCGAGGAGGGTTCCGAGGTGAAGGCGGGGCAAGCGCTCTACAAGATTGACCCCGCTCCTTACCAGGCCGCCCTGGACAATGCGCGGGCGGCTCTGGCCAGGGCGGAGGCCAACTTGACCACAATTCAATTGCGAAAAGATCGTTTCGAAAAACTGCTACCGGATAATGCGGTGAGCCAACAGGACTACGACGATGTGACCGCGGGGTTGAAGCAGGCCCAGGCCGAAGTCGAATCCTGGAAAGCGCAGGTAAAGCTGGCCGACATCAATCTGGTCTATACCGATGTCATTGCGCCTATCTCCGGCCGCATCGGAAGATCCAATATAACCGAGGGCGCCATCGTTACGGCCTATCAACCCCTTAATCTGACAACGATCCAGCAACTCGACCCCATTTATGTGGACCTGCCTCAATCCACCACCGAAATGCTGCGCCTGAAACGGCATCTGCTGGACGGGAGCGTCAAACAGGATGGCGCAGACCAGGGAAATATCCGGCTTATCCAGGAAGACGGGATGGTTTACCCCTTGGCGGGCACCCTGCAGTTCCGCGACATCTCGGTGGATCCAAGCACCGGTTCGGTTGTTCTGCGAGCGCTCTTCCCCAATCCCGACGGTGCGCTTCTCCCGGACATGTTTGTTCGCGGAATCGTGACCGAAGGCATCAACCAGCAGGCCATCCTGGTTCCCCAGCAGGGTGTTGCCCGTGATTCCAAGGGTGATCCGTTTGCTTGGATCGTGGATGCGGAGGGTCATGCTCAAATCCGGAGACTCGTTATTGATAGGGCCATGGGCGACAAATGGTTGGTTTCGGAAGGTCTTGCCCCCGGGGATCAGCTTGTCGTCGAGGGATTGATGAGCCTGCGACGACCCGGTGCAGCAGTGAAAGCTGTTCCTTTCAAAGAGGGTGGTTCGCCTGGCGGGCTGGATGAACATTCACATCAGCCGGCGACTCAATCGAATTAACGGAGGCGTAAGATGTTATCAAGATTCTTCCTGAAGCGTCCTGTCTTCGCTTGGGTCATCGCTATCTCCATGATGGCGGCCGGCGGTCTGGCGATCTACAATATGAGCATCTCCCAGTATCCCCCCATCGCCCCGCCGTCCATTTCCATAACAGCGTTCTATCCCGGGGCTTCGGCCGAGACCGTTGAAAATACGATTACCCAGATCATCGAGCAGAAGATGACGGGTCTCGACAACATGTTGTACATATCCGGCATGAGTTCTTCGTCGGGCATGTCTCGTCTTGAGTTGACCTTCGCCCCCGAGACCGATCCCGATCTCGCCTGGGCCAAAGTTCAAAACAAGCTTCAACTGGCCATGTCGAACCTGCCGGATGTGGTGCAACGCCAAGGGGTCAAGGTCAGCAAGTCCACTAGGAATTACCTGATGATCGTCGGGCTCATTTCCGAGGATGGCAGCCAAAACGGCGACGCGCTACGGGACTACGCCCAGTCGAATATGGAAAAGATCCTGTCCCGTGTGCCCGGCGTGGGCGAAGTCGAAAATTTCGGGTCCCAGTATGCCATGAGAATCTGGCTCGATCCCGACAAACTGACCAGCTACAATCTCACCATCGAAGATGTTGTCATGGCGCTCAGGGTCTACAATGTAGAAGTTTCCGCTGGGCAGTTCGGCGCGGCGCCGGCAGAGGAAGGCCAGCGCTTGAACGCGTCCATCGTAGTCCAGCATCTGCTCCAGACCACGGACGAATTCGCCGCGATCCCCATCCGCACCAATCCCGACGGCTCCACGGTAAAGATCAGTGATATCGGCAGGACGGAAGTGGGAAGCGAGCGCTACGATGTGCTGGCAAGTTACAACGGCCATCCATCCGCCGGATTGGCCATCCGCCAGGCGGCCGGCGCCAACGCATTGAAGACGGCCGATGCCGTCAAGACGACCCTGGAAGAAATGAGTGTGAATTTTCCGCCGGGGATGAAGGTGGTGTATCCCTACGATACGACCCCTTTCACCGTGGTGGCCATCAACGAGGTGGTCAAGACCCTCATCATCGCGATCCTGCTCGTCTTCGTTGTCATGTACCTTTTCATGGGCAACATCCGGGCCACCATGATCCCGACCATCGCCGTTCCGGTGGTCATCCTGGGCACCTTCGGCGTCCTTGGGCTGTTCGGATTTTCAATCAATATGCTGACCATGTTTGCCATGGTGCTGGCCATCGGACTGCTCGTTGATGACGCTATCGTTGTCGTGGAAAATGTTGAGCGGGTCATGACGGAAGAGGGCCTCTCCGCCCGGGAGGCGGCGGTTAAGTCCATGGGCCAGATCTCCAGCGCCCTGATCGGCATCGGGCTGGTGCTGGCCGCCGTCTTTGGGCCCATGGCTTTTTTCCCCGGTTCCACCGGCATCATCTATCGCCAGTTCTCAGTGACCATCGCCGCCTCCATGCTTCTTTCGGTGGCCGTGGCCTTGATCCTCACGCCGGTCCTTTGCGTATCCTTGCTCAGGCCGGTGCCCCCCGGGCACGCCCCCTCGGATCAGGCGTTGCCGATCTTCCGTCCTTTCTTTCGGTGGTTCGACCGCAGCTTCTACAATCTCAGGGATCGTTATGTGAAATTGACGGGGCGCATGCTGCGGCACCGCCTTATCTCTCTCGTCGTGTATTTGCTGATTGTGGCGGCGATGGGGTACATGTACCAGCGGATGCCGACCTCGTATCTCCCAGATGAGGATCAGGGGATGCTGATGGTCCAGGCCATTTTGCCTTCGGGCTCCACCCTGGAGCAGACCGCGGAGGTCATGGACCAGGTCAGGGAGTACTTCCTGACCCAGGAATCGGATGCCGTCGAATCCTTCATGGGTGTTCCCGGCATGAGTTTCGGTGGCCAGGGGCAGAACATGGGCTTGGGTTTTGCCAAGCTCAAGGACTGGGATCTGCGTCGCCATCGAGATCTCAAGGTCGAGGCCGTGGCCGGCCGGGCCATGCGAGCCCTCTCTCAGATCAACTCGGCCATGGTTTTTGCCTTCGCGCCGCCGGCGGTGATCGAACTAGGCAATGCCACAGGGATCGATTTCCAGTTGCAGGACCGCGGTGGCTTGGGGCACGCGGCCTTGATGGCCGCCCGCAACCAGCTGCTGGGCATGGCCGCCCAGGATCCGCGGCTTGTTCGCGTTCGCCCCAACGGCATGGAGGATGTGGCTGAATACAGGCTCGATGTGGATTGGGGCAAAGCGGGCGCCCTGGGTGTTCCCATCGCCTCGATCCACAACACCATCGCCGCCTCCTTTGGCAGCGCTTATGCCAACGATTTCATTCAGGGTGGACGGGTCAAACGGGTTTTTGTTCAAGCTGACGCCCCCTACCGCATGTTGCCGGAGCATATAAATAAGCTGTATGTGCGCAACACCGTGGGCAAGATGGTCCCATTTTCTTCCTTTGCTTCCGGGCACTGGGAATCCGGTTCGCCGCTGCTGGAGCGTTTCAACGGCTTCCCCTCTCTGAACATCTGGGGTGAACCTGCACCCGGGAAGAGCACCGGCGACGCCATGAAGGCCATGGAGGAGATCACGTCAAGATTACCCAAGGGAATTTCTTATGACTGGACAGGGCTTTCTTACCAGGAACGCATGGCCTCGTCCAAGACAGGCCTGCTGTATGGGTTTTCCATCTTCGTGGTCTTTCTCACCCTGGCGGCCTTGTACGAGAGCTGGCCTATTCCTCTCGCCATCCTGCTGACCATGCCCCTCGGGATTATCGGAGGTGTGATAGCAACGGGCATGCGGGGTTACACAAACGACGTTTATTTCCAGATCGGGCTGCTGACGGTCCTCGGTCTGACGACCAAGAACGCCATCCTGATCATCCAGTTCGCCAGGGGCAGGGTGGATGAAGGCATGGAGTTGATCGAGGCGACACTTGAAGGGGCCCGGTTGCGGCTGCGCCCGATCGTTATGACATCCTTGGCCTTCGGGTTCGGCGTCCTTCCGCTTGCCTTCGCGGCCGGGGCCGGATCGGGCGCGCAAACCGCCATCGGCACCGGCGTGCTGGGCGGCATGATAACATCCACCATCCTCGTCATCTTCTTTGCGCCCTTGTTCTATGTGTTTATTTATAAGGGCCTCGGCAAGTACAGAGAACGCGCGTCGGTCGTGCCTGCTGGCCCGAACCCGCCGAAGGGGGAGTCGAAATGAAACGGCTGAGTCAAGCCCTCTTGCTGGCCCTCATCATATTCAGCGGGGGTTGTACAATGGCCCCCAAGTACACCCGTCCCGCGGCCACCGTTCCAGTGGATTGGCCCGAGGGTCCCGCCTATGCGGAACGTCCCGCCTCTTCCGCATTCCTTTCGGCGGCCGATTTGAGTCCGCAGGAGTTTTTCCTGGATCCGCGTTTGCAACAGGTCATCAACCTGGCCTTGGAGAACAATCTGGATCTGCGCCTGGCCGTTCTGAACGTTGAAAAGGCGCGCGCTTTTTATAAGATCCAGCAGGCGGATCTATATCCGGCGATCAGCGCGTCCGCCCACGGGTACAAACACAGGACATCCGCGGATCTTTCCTCATCGGACGCACCCTCAACGAGCGAGGAATACGGCATCGATGTCGGCATCACCGCCTGGGAGATTGATCTGTTTGGTCGCGTTCGAAGCGAGAAGAACCAGGCCATCGAAAAATATCTAGCATCCGACGCGGGCCGGCGCGCCGCACAGATTTCTTTGGTGTCCGCTGTTGGTTCGGCCTATCTGGCGCTTGCGGCGGCGCGCGAACAACTCCTACTTGCACAATCCACGCTCGAGTCCCAGGAAGAATTCTATGGGATTATCGAGAAGCAATATCAAAATGGACTGGCCACAAAGTTGGACCTGCGCCGGGCGCAGACGACGGTAAATCTTGCCCAACGGGATGTCGCACAGTACCAGCAGTGGGGCGCGCAGGGAGAGAACGCATTGAATCTTCTTGTTGGAAGCCCTGTTCCCGCCGAGTTGCTCCCGGAGCGTCTGAGCAAGGTTTCCTTACCCCGCGATTTTCAGATGGGACTTTCCTCTTCCGTCCTTCTGAGCAGACCCGACATCATGGCGGCTGAGCATCAACTGAAAGCGGCGAACGCCTATATCGGTGTGGCCCGCGCGGCTTTTTTCCCCCGAATTTCCTTAACGTCACTCATCGGGACGGCGAGCAAGGGGATCTCCGGCCTCTTTGATTCCGGCTCGGAAACCTGGACGCTCAATCCCATGATTGGAATACCCCTCTTCGATGCCCGCGCTTTTCTGGCGCTCCAATTCACCCATACCGATCAAGAGATCGC
Source organism: Candidatus Eisenbacteria bacterium (assembly GCA_018831195.1). NCBI lineage: Bacteria > Candidatus Eiseniibacteriota > Candidatus Eiseniibacteriota bacterium. The sequence goes on from JAHJDP010000018.1 coordinate 47,998, forward strand.
GCTGACCCAGTATCAGAAAGCCATCCAGACGGCCTTCAAGGAGGTCGCGGATGCCTTTGCGGTCGAGGGTACGATCGATCAACAGGTCGCCGCCCAGGAATCTTTGGTCGAGGCCACTGAGGAGATCTATCGTCTGGCGCAGAAACGCTATACCGGTGGAATCGAGAGTTACCTCAGTGTACTGGATGCGCAGCGCTCGCTCTATGGATCCCAGCAGGGGCTGGTGGGGTTGCGCTTGGCCAAACTCACCAATCAGGTGCAACTTTATGCTGTATTGGGTGGAGGCAACGGTGCCGGCCGATGACCGTGGCGGTTTAACGAAGACGATCATTAGGTAACGGCAACCTTTCTTTATGAAGAAGAGGCCCGCGCGCCCTCTTCTGCTTAGCTCCGTTCCCGGCTATAATTAAGGGATGCGGTGAGGTGGAGCGATCACCCCGGGGCAACACAAGCAGGAGGCCGATCATGGCGTCATCAAGAGGGTTTGCAGCAGCGGCGTTCATCACTGGGCTGGTTTGGATAGCTATCCTTTCCTTTCACTCGGCGGCCCTGGCCGTCGTGACATTTACCGACATCAATGCCGGTCTGGTCGGCACCTACTACGGTGATACGATCTGGGGGGACTACGACGGCGACGGGGATCTCGATCTCCTGGTGACCGGGGGTAGCTCAGCTTCAAGTCCCATCACCCGCCTCTACCGGAACGATGGCGGAGGGACCTTTACTTTTTTGTCCAACCTGCTGCCGGACCTCATCTTTGCCGCGGCGGCGTGGGGCGATTACGACAACGATGGGGATCTCGACCTGGTGCTCCACGGTCGCGAAAGCGTTGATTCCGTGGTGCACCGCGTGTACCGCAACGACGGTGCGTTCGGCTTCCACGACATCGACGCCGGACTCCCGGAGATGCTTGGCGGATCGACTTGCTGGGTCGATTACGACAACGACGGGGACCTCGACATCTTTGCGACGGGCAGCCGGCCTGATGGTCCTGTCGATATCACGCGGATTTTCCGCAATGACGGAGTCAACACGTTCACCGAGATGGCCGCCGGATTTCCCGATCTTTCAGGGAGTTTCGGCGCTTGGGGCGACTACGACAACGATGGGGATATGGATCTCCTGTTCACGGGCGTCGATTTATTGCCCTTCGAAAAAACGATTTCAGCCCAGACACACCTCTACCGCAATGATGGTGGCACCTTCACAGAGATACCGACCGACTTCCAGGCGTGCGGATATGGTTATTCCGCCTGGGGTGACTATGACAACGACGGGGACCTCGACGTCGTGATTGCAGGGTTGGACGAAACGGAGGCACGCCTCACGATCATCTATCGCAATGATGGCGAGGCCCTCTTTACCGACATCTCCGCGGGCCTGGTAGGAGCCAACAACTGCGCTGTCGCGTGGGGAGATGGCGACAACGACGGGGATCTGGATCTTCTGCTGACCGGGTCGCAGGCCATAAGCGACCCCATTACCATCTTCTACCGCAATGACGGCGGAGGGAGTTTCGTTCCGACCACTAACAACCTGCTGCAGGTGGGTGAGGGATCGGTCGGCTGGGGCGACTATGACAACGACGGCGACCTCGACCTGGTCGTAGCCGGCCGCAGAGAAGGCATGCTCTACTCCACCATCTACAGTAACTACGGCGCATCGGCCAACACGCCGCCCGTCGCCCCGACCGGACTCGCCGCGACCTTCGCCGACGATCGTCTGGTGCTGAGCTGGCTTCCGGCATCCGATGCCGAGACGCCGACGGCCGGGCTTTCATACAACCTGCGGGTCGGCACCTCCTCGGGCGGATCCCAGATCATGTCGGCCATGGTGATCCCGGCCACCGGCCACCGAACGATCCCCGCGCTCGGCAATGCGCAGCAGTGCCTTTCCTGGTCACTGGATGCTCAGGCCGAGCAGTACTACTGGAGCGTCCAGTCGATCGACGGCGCCTTCGCCGGATCGGTTTTTGCCGCTGAGCATAGTTTCTCGATCGCCGATGTGGTCGTTCCGGAGTCGTCGGAGCGTCTTCGGCTTCATCCCAGCGCACCGAATCCTTTCCATAGCGAGGCGGTCATCTCCTATGAATTGGCTGCCGCGGAACCGATCCGGCTGGCGATCTATAATGCGTCGGGCCGCTGCGTGCGGGTGCTTCTTGAAGAGACCGTTTCGGCCGGCCCGCACCATCTCGCTTGGGACGGAACCGACGATCAAAACCGCCCCGTGGGATCCGGTTTCTATTTCTGCCGGTTGGAAACGGGGGGGCGGAGCGAGACCAGAAGCATCGTGCGGATCGAGTAAGATATCCGAAGTTGTTATATAGCATGGGAGTCTTCGGTCATGAAGCCGGGCCACCGCCCGGCTTGACCATCCAACCTTCTTTCGCCCCAAAACGTCTAAGTTAATAAGGCCTGTGATAGGTTTCGGCTTGTGATCACGTGTTTGATTGCTTTCGTCATTGGTGAGTCGCTTAATAATTGTGAGGCGTAAGATGGAGCATATCCTCAAATCCTCCCTTTGGTTCATTGTATTTTTCCTTGGCCTTCTGTTGTATGGATCTGATGTTGTCGCCGGTGCGACTGATCGTGAGGTTTATGACTTGGAACAAATGTGGCGGATTGAGGGAAACGAGGATGAATTTATTATTGGGATTATCGACGACGCGGTTGCAGATGAACATGGTCGATTCTATATGCTCGACCATCAACTTTCCCAGATTTGTGTTGTGGATCAATCCGGGGGATTTGTTGGATTTCTAGGAAGAGAAGGCGAAGGACCGGGGGAATTTGTGCGCCCGTCAAGCATCGCTTGGTGGGGCGATGGCATGCTTGCCGTAGCCCAGGCATCACCAGGCCGCCTAACGCTAATATCAACAGAAGGTGTTCCGGGCGGCGCTATTCATTATTCGCGTTCGGGCGAACGCCTGACGACGGGAATACAGCGTGTCGAGCCTTATTCTGATGGGTTTATTATTCAAGCATCCTATAGCATGAGCAACGGCACCATTATAAATAGGGAAAAACAGTTGGTGCGTTGTGACCGCAAGGGACAAGAGTTGGGCATAGTGATGGAATATGAGCTGACCCAGAATACAGAAAATTTCATTATGGACGAGAAGCTGCTCACGCCACCTTGGGCGGAGTGGGTGTGCCGTGAAAATGGTGAACTTATTTGGGTGGATGATCGGGATCAGTATTCCCTCTCAATTTCCAGCTCCATTGGTTCGCGGGAATCTTTTGCCCACCGTGATTACCCCGGCTGGGCGCGTTCAGATGCAATGGTGGACTCACTAAAGGAGGATTGGGAGTCCGATGTTCGTATGTATTTCCAAAACGTTAAAGCCGTGATTGAAAAGGCAGAGCCCGTCATCATAAAACTATTGCGGGGCCCCTCAGAACAAATTTGGGTGGTTACGAGTCGTAATCATAAGGAAAAAAGGAAAGATGCTCTGATTGAAGCGGAGGTTCATGGTCCTGATGGCTCTTGGTTGGGGATGGCTGAAATGTTATTGCCGGAGGGAATGGCCGGGGGGGAATTGCTCGCCTTGGACTGGCCTTTTGCCCTTGTACGATTTCAAGTTGATGAAGACGATGCTTCCCTCCCTGACTCAACTGCCGGCAACAGTTGCGTTCCTGTTTATGCAGCCTTCCACCTTCGGAAACGGGAAGCCGGCCACAAAGAATGAAGCTGCCGGAGAACGATCCGTTGCTCTCCTCCCAATTTAGCCCACAACGATTGCTCCCTTCATCTGTGTTGCTCGATCTGCTATCATAGAATCGGTCTCAAAGCGCGGGTCAGGTCGAGCAAGCGAGAATGATCTCCGGTCGGAGGCAATGAAAAGAAGGGACAGGCGAAGTATGAGAACCAAGGCGATCCTCATCATGCTCGGCATCTTCCTGAGTCTGGCCGCATCTCCGAGTCACGGCCAGAACTGGGTCCAGAACGACCAGATCTTCAATCCCAGCGGGGTCGCTTCGCTTTTCTTTTCCCAGCCGCGCTTCGCCGACCTTGATGCGGATGGCGACGTCGACCTGATGCTGGGGAGTTCCGAGTCCACGCTGCTTTACTATGAGAACACCGGAACGGCAATGGCCCCCGCCTTTTTACCGGGGCCGGAGATCTTCGCCGGCGTCGATCCGCTGGATGCCGAGGTTGGTGTCTGCGCCGATCTCGACGGCGACGGGGACCTGGACCTCGTCACCGGGGGATACAATGGATTGGTCTTGTTCGAGAACACCGGCACCGCGGCGGCGCCCGTCTTCACCGAGCAGCAAGGCTTCTTCTCCGGGTTGGCGACCGGCTCCAATCCGGTCCCGACACTCTCCGATCTGGACGGGGATCTTGATTTCGATCTGCTGATCGGGATCAGTGAGAACGGAATGTTAAAGTACTACCCCAACACCGGAACTCCATCCGCGGCCTCGTTTGAGGAATCGCAGTCGGAGTCCTGGTTCGATGTCGGTCTCTACGCCTATCCCTGGTTCGTCGACTTGGACGGCGACGATGATATCGACCTGGCCTCCGGGCGGGATGTGCACGGCTTCGTCTACTATCGCAATGACGGCACCGCGTCCACCTGGAATTGGGTGGAGGACGCCGCGGTCTTCGAGGGTCTGGGCCTCTCAAGCTACTGGAACTCGCCGTGTCTCGTCGACCTCAACGGAGATGGCCGCCGGGATCTTATCTATGGCACCAGCGCGGGGCCGCTGCAGTACTACACGAACCAGGGCCCGCCGACCGACCCGGTCTGGACCGCCAATACGACACTTTTCGGCGGGGTGATCGACGTGGGGGCGGCCAGCTCGCCCTTCCTGTTCGACTTCGATTCCGATGGGGATTTGGACTTGGTCAGCGGCACTCAGCTGGGCGATATCAAATACTTCGAGAATATCGGCACCAGCGCGGCCCCGGCGTGGCACACCGACCATAGCTATTTCGCCGGCATAGATCACTCGATCTATTCCGCCATCGCCGTCGGCGAGCTTGATGGCGACGATCTGCCCGACGCCGTCGTCGGCGATCTCTCAGGCGACCTCTTCTATCACCACAACAATGGCTCGGGCTTCGACTACGACGCGGGTGTCTTCGCCGGCATCAACCTCGGCGGATGGTCTGTTCCCCGGCTGGTGGACATGGACAACGACGGCGATCTCGATCTGGTGGCGGGCAACGAGGTCGGCCGTCTGCGCTACTTCGAGAACATCGGCTCGGGCTCGATGGAGTGGCAGGAGGTGGCCGGTTACTTCGGCAGCATTGATGTCGGCAGCAATTGTTCACCCACGCTGGGCGACTACGACCATGATGGGGATCAGGATCTCCTGACCGGCGACATCTCCCACGAACTCCAATACTTCAGAAACGACAATGGGATCTGGAATGAGAACCCGGCCGTGGTCGCCGGGTTGGTGGTGGGCCAGAACGCGGCGCCCGCGTTCGGCGATCTGGACGGCGATGAAGACCTGGACCTGACCGTCGGTAACTACTCGGGCACCTTCAACTACTTCGAGAACACGAGTCCGGCTGCGAGCCTCCCGACCGACGGCGAGCCCCTGACGCGCTGGATCCGCCTGCAGGTCCATCCGAGTCCATTCCGATCCGCCGTGACCCTGACCTTCAGCCTGCCCGAAGCCGGGCCGGTCGACCTCGCGATCTTCGATGCGTCCGGGCGGCGCGTCCGCCAGCTCGCTCAGGGGATTCAGCCCGCCGGTCGCCACGCGTTCGAGTGGAGCCGAGGCGGCGCCGCCGATCCGGAGATGGCCAGCGGGGTCTACTTCTGCCGCCTGAAGGCCGGCGGAATGAAGCAGACGATCAAGCTCATCCGCGTTCAGTAGATCGGGATCTCCCCGTCGCCGGCAAAAGATCAAGGTTTCAATTCAAGAGCTCTCGGATAGCCCTCTCGACGACGAAATCGTGCTCGGCGTCAAAACTCTCCTCCGCGGGAATCGTGATTTCGGGTGGGAGACCCACGTCTTCGAAGGGCTTCATCTCCGAAGTAAAGGCCATCCAGCTCGGGATCCCACAAACGACGCCGTTCGGCAGCCGGAGCTCCGCCGGATTGCCTGAGCTTCCACGCGTCGCGCTGCCGATCAAAGTCACCTGGGGGCACGCCTTCATCATCAAGGTGAACCATTCCGCCGAGCTCATGCACCGCTCTCCGATGAGACAAGCCACGGGTCCCGCGTAGCGGCCGCCCTCATGCGGTTCCAGAACCTTCTTCTGCGGCGGCTCAAACTCATCATGACCCGGACCGTTTCGTCGCGCCGTGTATCCATAGGTCAGAGGCTTATCGGTAAACCATCCCGCGATACCCGCCGCGATCGTCTCATCACCGCCGTTGTTCGGGCGGATATCGATGATCATGCCCCGCGCATTCCCATATTGAGTGAACAATTTATCGATATCGCTTTCCCGCAATGGGGCATAGGCCTCCCGGGCGAAGGTGTCAATGCGGATGTAGGCGATCTCGTCGGCGAGCCAACCATGCCGGATCACCCCGTCGCCCATGGTCTCGTAACCCGACACGCTGTAACGATTGCGCGGGTCGGATGTATAATTCCGCTCGATCTGCCGGTTATAAACTTCGGCGAAGCCGCCATCCGGCTTCCGAATCGAAACGTGAAAGTCGCGCAGCTCCCTCAAAAGGATCGCCAACTTATCGACGAACTCGTCGGGGGCGAGGTCCCCGGCGAAGTCTGAGCGGTGGCTCTCTTTCAAATCGTTCCAGTCGATCCCTTTGTAGTCGAAGTATGGATATGTCCGATCGAACTCTTCCCAAACCTGATCGAATAGTCCCAAAGCAGCCGGCGTCTCTTCTTGAAGGGGATCCCAGTTCTCATCGAAAGGACCGGCGGATTCCGATCCTATCGAATCTCCAGGCTCGTCGAGTGCATTCAAGAAGCTATCCAGAATTTCTGGATCGATCGGTTCCTGGGCGATCGCCGGGGAGAGGAATAGGCAGCAGGCTAGCGACAGAATGAGATACGGCCATTTCATTTCTTTTGGATCTCCTATCCGTCATTGACGGGCGACAAGCAAAAGGCCTTGCTGATGAAAAATGGTATCAGCGGATTCCACCTGCCCGGCATTTTAGCATCACTCACTCTGGTCTTGGCAATTTTTATCGCCGCCGGCTCTCTTGAAAAACCCTCGCCGGCAAAACCGGCATTCAGGCGAAGTCTAACCCCGCTTGGAAGAATGCCTCAATAACGATGAGAGCCGTCGGACCCATTGCGCAAAACGAAAAGGAGGGCTTAAAGCAGAGTCTCACCCGGAGAACCGGGTGAGACTGGGAGCCTGAAAATTCTTGGGTGATCCTTTTGGCTCAAGTGCTACCTCAGGAAAATCGCCCGTTCGGTTGTTATTGTCGACCCCGCCTCCATTCGAATGTAATAGACGCCGTTTTCCACTCGCCTTCCACCTCGATCGCGGCCGGACCAGATCCTCTGATAGTTCCCGGCATTCAGATCCTCGGACATTAGCTCGATGACCATGCGTCCGCGCGTGTCAAAGATAGCGATACTGGTATGAGCCGGTTTTAACAAAGAGAAATTGATCTTGGTGCCGCTATTGAATGGACTGGGCCGGCACGGAGCGAGATGTAAAACCGCGGGCACGGTACTTGTTGTGACGGCTGCTGGGGTGGCGGGGGAGGGATTTGTCAGGTTCAAGGCGTCGGTGGTCTCAAGGTGGATGTCGTCCAGGTAGAGGGGGCCGGCAACCCCGCTTCCGCCTCCGGTCTTGACGAAGAATGTCTTTAAATCAATGGTGGTTCCATTTCTAAATCCAAAATCAAATTCTCCCTCCACCTCCAGTTGATCAAAAGAGTTGGCATCTTCTCCAGGCCGGGAGTGCAGCCAGACTTGCGTCGTGTTATCGAGATTGTCTATCAATAGCCAGCAATTGTACCAGATATTCGGCTCCAAAATTGTCAAAACATCGTATTGGCCATCGTTGTTGATACGTAACTCATTTGTGGTGCTGGTCAGACTGAGCTCAACTGAAAAATCACCAAATTGAGTGGGATAGGAGGCGAAGGAAGATCCAAAGGAACAGCTGAGCTGGCTTGCATAGCGAAATCTCAGGAAGAGCATACGCACGGTTCCGTCCTGGATCAAAAGATCTTTGTGAAGGTGAGTCGAGTTGGTAATCACCGAGAGGACCTGATTATCCTCGAAGAGAGGATCCACTGCCACGGCAGAGCTATCACTCGCGGCATACCACCCGTTCTGATCATCGATCGGTCCAAGATTCAGGTTCTGGAAGTCCTCGAGCAGAACGAACTCAGCCACGGCGCTTCCCGCCAGAAAAAACGCGAAAATGACGGAATAGAGCAGGTATAAAGTCGGTCGATTCTTCATGTTTATCCTCCATGATTGCTTCAGGCATCCAGGATGTTTGCCATGTTCCCACTTAAACTAGATTAGCAATCTACATGCCAGGAGGATAGATACCATCCGGTGTGCCTTTTGACCGAGACACGGCGGGGTTTCCGAGCGAATGCCGCTGTGTTTGCCCTCGGTCCGGGATCGGATGCGTGTACCAACGGGGCTACTTGATCGCTCAATGTGAACCAGATGGATCAACGACGGGCGCAACCAGGATCCGGCGCCACTCATATTTTGGGTAACAGCCTCCCAACCGGAAAGGATAGATATAATGAGGAGCCTTCTCACGGTGGCCCTGCTGGTGGCGTCGATTTCGAGTTCAGTCGCCGAACCGGGTCTCGCCATCTCTGAAGAAGATTTGGGGGCAAAGTTAGACACTCTGCTTGTCCCCTGGGATCAATCCGACGCCCCGGGTATGGCGGTGCTGGTGCAGAGTCGCGGCACCGACATTTACCGGCGATGTATCGGTCTGGCCGATCTAGAACAGGGCATCAAAATCACTCCGCTGACCTGCTTCGACCTCGCCTCGGTCTCGAAACACCTGACAGCTTTCGGACTTTGCCTGCTTGCCGAGGAGGGCAGGCTGAACCTTGATGACCCCATCCGGCGATACCTGCCCGAACTGCCCCTCTGCGCCGAGCCCGTGCTGGTGCGGCACCTGGTGCATCAATCCAGTGGATTCTGGGAATTCTGGACAATACTGAATAAGTATTCGGGATTCCAAGGCCGCGACTATCTCCGTTTGAGCGATGTGCTGACCTTGCTGGCGGGCCAATCGGCATTGAACTTTGCCCCAGGCTCACGCTATGCCTATACAAACACCAACTACTCTCTGCTCTCGCTGGTAATCGAGCGCGCCGGCGGGATCCGGTTCGGTATCTGGATGCGCGATCATGTTTTCACTCCTCTCGGCATGACGGGCACGCTGATTCAAACCGAGTGCACAGAACTCATCCCACATAGAGCAACCGCCTACTTGTCAGACGCTGAGGGGTATCGTTTGGCGAGGCCCAGCAACGTCGAGATACCCGGGTCTGCCCACGCCTTTACCAACCTTGAAGATATGTCTCGCTGGCTTTCCAGTTTCCATGACAAGCGGCTGGGTGGCGATCGCATCTTTGAATGTATAACCAAGCCCGGCGTGTTGAATGATGGGACTCAAATGAACTACGCCGGCGGACTCATCGTCAGCGAGCGGAAGAGGACAAAGACGATCCAGCATTCCGGCCAGACCGGCGGTTTCAAGACGATGTTGATCTACTGCCCGGAAGAAGAGTTGGGTGTCGTGATCCTGGCCAATGCGCGCTCCATCAACGCGGCCGGGCTCGCCTTTGAGATTTTGGACATCTGCAGGGGACTCGAGCCGCCGAGACCTGCCGGCGAAACCACAGAAGAACCCACCCTGGAACCCGAATCCTTCACTCCGGACGTTGCGCTCTTGGACAGCTACACCGGTGGGTATCGTCTGCAGCCGGATGGCGGTCATGACCTTCACAATGGATGGGATGGGCGATGTGGTGGGGCTGACCTTGGCTATGGATGGCGAAACTCAGTCGGCGCGCCGCGTGAATTTCGCATTTGATGCCGATGAGTTTGCGCGTGAGGCCGGCGGCCAGTACATCTGCCCGGCACTGGGCAGCTCTTGTGATATCGCCATTGAGGATGGGCGTCTGGTCTTGAAACATCGGCGCTATGATACGATCAATCTCTACTGTGTTGACCAGGACAGATTCTTTTGTGGATGGGGATTCCTTGCTTTTAATCGCAATGCGGATGGGGCCGTGACCGGTTTCGATCTAACCGACGAGCTCTTTGCCTGGCGTGAAATGGCGTTCACTCGGCTTGGCCGATAAGACCATCCGGCATGTCCGGCCAAGCTACCACCCGGCAATCTACGGCTGGAAAAGGTACTGCACCTTCATAAAGAACTGGCGGTAATCCAGTTTCCTGTGGCTGAAAGATTCTTCATTTTCAGCTACGAATCGATCGCCGTGCCGGTCGAGGTTGTCATACGCCTGGATATTATAAGTAGAGCCCACATAGAAGAGCGTGAATGGGGTCAGCTGATATGTGATCAGCGGATCGAACACCCAGGTGTCACTAAAATTGTTGTATTGGGAGAATAGCCTTAGGGAAAGCCGTCGATCATACTGAAGGCTTATTCTGGATCCGTAAATGTAACCGTTGAACAATTCATCATCGGTCTCGGTATCGTAACTCTTGACATGATCGATCCAATTCTCAACATATAAACGGTCGAACAGATTGAGATCCACCCAAGCGCCCCACTTGGTTTGCCTGCCGATCGCCCGGTAGCCATATGCGATCTGATTGCCGTAACTGCATGACCCTCCAAAGGTCAGCAGCTCGCTCGGTGAGGCTCTGAAACCTACGTAGTGGTTCCAGATGTCATCAAAATAGTGGCCCGCGAACTCTTCCGTACTGATCATATATTGATATGACGGCTGGACCTGGTAGAACCTCAGCGGCATCGACACGGTGGCGAATATAGCCTCATCCTTCTTGTGGCCGTCGGTGTTCCAGACCCTCATGGGGTTAAGTTCCAGCGAGATCCTCTCAAGAAGTCCCTGATCAAATCGTATATGATAGGAGGAATAAAGACTCGCATCCCGGCGGTTATTGCGCGGCATCCAGCCATTATCGGCCCGGAAGGTGGGACCCGTTTCGGAATAGGTCCCGCTAATATAGAAATTGCGGCTGTTGTAGCTGAGATTTCCGGAGCCGGCGTAGCCTCCAAACGATTCGCCATCAAACATTGCCGTGTGCTTGCCGTTGTCGAACAGGTAACCCTCTAGACCTGACGTCAGCCCGCTGTTGTCTGGTTCCACGGTCTGACTCCCAACCGCTTGGGCTCTAAGAGTAACACGGCGCGAGAATCGGAATGTCGCATCTGTACTATAGGTTGTTCCGCTGCCTCCTCCTTCCCATGATCGGTTTGTTATCATCGCACCCACCTGGGTGCCTGATCCAAGTGTCCGTTGTACTCTCAGAATGTTAGAGAAGCTGCTACCGCCAATGATAAGCCCAGAAGAAGTTTCTTCGAAGGGCACGATGAAGGGACTATGCAGATCATGGGCGCTGAGAAAACTGATCGATGTCTTGCCGGCCCGGGCGGTCACCTTTGCCGCAAAGTCCGGTTCATTGATTGAACGGGTGTAGACAAGGCTAAGACGGGTGCGATACAGATCGCTGCCTTCCTGAAAAAACGGCCTCTTTTCCGGATAGGATAGGGCTGTTGCGGAGTTCACATCGATCTGAAAGGCGTCCGATTCGACATTGCTGAAATCCGGGTTCACGGTGGCGTCGATGATGATGTTTGATGAAACTGAATACTTGCCCGAAAGGGAGAGCTCCCCGCGTGGATCGTTATCCTTAAATTTCAAATCGCCGTCAGAATCCACTCCAAGCGCCCCGGCCATGGAGCCGGTCCATGCCGGAATGATCTCGATCCCTTTTCCCGGTGAGACATTATTGATTCCGGTCAGGCTTCCCCAATTGCGCACCCAGTTGGACTCGTTTCGATCCTGAGCCGCCCAGGTAATGCTGTAATGTGTATCCCGATAGTGATGACGCCAGAACTGGATCCCCCAGGTCTGCTCCTCCGTATTGGGGAAGCGCAGGCTGGAGAACGGAATGTCCAGCTCCACCTGGTAACCTGAATCGGTAATTCGCCCCGCCGATTCGAAGACAAGGTCAAACATGCCGTCTTCGCCATAGCCGTCGCTCCACAAGGCATCCGCCTGAACACCAAAGGGATTGACGTTGATCGTATAAGCCCAGGTCGCATTATGATAGGTATCAATAAAGAACCCGATATTGTCTCCGCCCATGTGGTCTCGCTGGCTCAAGGTCGCGCGGATCTCGGCGGGGTTGTCATAGCAAATGGCTGATAGGTAGAGATGGTCGTCATTGTAGGTCGCGAAGACGGTGGTTTCCACCGGCGGCCGTAGGTTGTCACCGGGCTCAACCTCGTGGAAGTGGTCCGCCACCGCCGCCCCCTTCCAACCCGAGTCCTCAAGAAAACCATCTATCTTGATCTCTCCCGTCATTCGGGTGATTTTCAGCTCGGGGTGAAAAGCAGGCGTATAATCGCTTTGCGCGATGGCGGGCGCAAAGGCTGACGCCAGTATGAGTGCCGGAAGAAGTGCGAGTATCGATCTCAATTGCCGCCATCGCGACGACAAGATAGGTTGTTCGGCCATTATCATCCCCCCCAAAAAACTGGAAATTCCGGATTCCACAACAAGAGATTTCTACTCGAACTCGCCCGCAGGGGATGGAGATCGACCAGAAGGGCTTATCTATAATCCCTGCATATCTCTATGACGGTCGCCGGACCATTTTCGTTCAAAAGAATGGGTTGTGCTTCGAAGATTGCATCTGGCGTGTTTCCTGCGCCCCCTGGCAAGGTACATTGAAATGTCGAATCCATTCTTAGACCCGAGGAAGGCATGCAAAGAGCCTGGCGGCCGTATGGACCGCCGGGCTCTTGACCACCTCAGATGCAATTTCCGAAGCACAACCCCTAGTAGACGGGGATTTCCACCAGGCGGCACTCCAGCGGGCCGTTGAAGATCGGTATACGCTGCTTCGGCCGCAGGCCGATCGACTTCACCAGCTCCACGTCGCCGGCCAGGATCCAAGCGGTGGAGTTTGTGCAGCGGCGTTTGAGGAAATCCCCCAACTCACCATAGAGGATCTTCACCTTGGCCGTGTCGCTGAGGCGGCGGCCGTAGGGCGGGTTGGTGACGATGGTGGCTCCATCGATCGGCTCGCCCTGGCGGAAGTCCCGTTTGGTGATAAGCACACCGCGCCCCCCCGGCAGGCGCGCCAGATTGCCCCGCGCGACGCGGACGGCCTGTGCGTCGATGTCGCCGCCTTGAATCAGACCGGCGGGCAGTTCACGCATCTCAGCATCGGCGGCGGCCTTCACCCGGGTCCAAACGGCAGCGTCGTAGTCGGGCAGATGCGCGAAGGGCGGCTTGCCGGCCATGCGCACATGGGCGGCCGGCAACCGGCTCGCCAGCATCAGCGCCTCGGCCAGAATTGTGCCCGAGCCGCACATCGGATCGACCAGGGGCGTTTCGCCCCGCCAGCCGCTGTGACGAAGGAGGGCGGCAGCCAGGGTTTCCTGGAGCGGCGCCTCGCGCGCGTCGATGCGATAGCCGCGCCGGTGCAGGGAACCGCCGGAGCAATCCACGCTGATGATGGCTTTGTTGCGATGGATGTTGAGGTTCAGCCAAAGATCGGCCTCGCGACGGTCCACGCTCGGTCGCTCGCCGCGCTTCTCGACGAAGTGATCAGCGATGGCGTCTTTGAGGCGCTGGGCGGCGAATTGCGAGTGGTGCAGATTGCTATCGGAGGCATTGGCGGCGATGACGAACGTATGGTCCAAGCCGAGAAGGGATTCCCAATCGAGCTTGCGCGCGGTTTTGTAAAGGTATTTGTGCGAGTGGCACGCAAAGGTGATCAGAGGCGCCAGCACGTGGCTGGCCAGGCGCGAGCAGTAGTTGACGCGGTAGAGAACGGCGGGGTCCGCCTTGAAGTAGACGCCGCGGTAGGCCGGGCGGATCTCGGCGGCGCCGAGCTCCTTGAGCTCATCGGCGATGAGTTCCTCCATGGCATGGGCGCCCTGGGCGAAGTAGCGGCCGTATTTCTGGTACTCGAACACGCTCTGGCTCCATTAGGATTGTGGTGGTTCAGGCGCAAAACATTTTTGCGGATTCTGCTTGCTTCGACAGTCTAGCATGGCCCGGCCTCGTCCTGAAAATTCATAACGAGGCCGGATTCGCTGCAAGTTGTGCCGTGGAAATGAGCGGTGGTCCTTCATCTCGGCGAGGGGTCAGTGCTTATTGTGCAAGGGCGTCTTGATCGAACCCCAGGTGCCCTTTCTGCATGGCGTCGGACCCGAAAACGGCGCGAGTTGAAAGAGTTCTAGATACGCGCCAACGTATTGGATCCTGCCTATTCCATCGGTCCACCAATCGGACGCCGGTGGCCGCTCGTCTCCGCCCAGAGGCGTGCCGAAGATGTCCCGATCCTGCAAGAGGGGGACCAGATGCTTGGGAGGGAACTCGTATCCAATACCGAAGGTGTAGAACTCCCCAGCTGGAACGACGATCAGGCCTTCCTCTTCCACGGTGAAATCCAACGTAAGCGAGGTGGATGAGGTCGAATCGGACCACTCGAACACATTCACGGTGCAAGACCAAGTTTTGCCAAGTTCCAAGGGGGCGTCCACCATGCGAATGGGGGGATCATAGAGAATGCCAAAGGAATCCGGAATAATGTAGAAGCCCCAGAGCAGTACGGATCCGGCTTCATCGCATGTCCAATAGTTCACAAGGCCCTCGTTGAGAGGGTTGCCTTCGTAGCGCATCGCGTACACATCAGCGCCCCATATATTGATGATCCCCTCCACACGTTGGACTTCGTGGTGTCCCTCGAGACCCTCGTACTCCCATTCAAAGCCGACCGACAGGGGGAGGTATTCCTCACACATCGCCGGCGAAGCTGAAGCGGCCCAGAACACGATGGCGAAGATCATTGATTCAAGCACTCTTGCCCCGGCATGAGTGCGAGTTATGTTCGAAGTATGCTTCATCAAGAGTCTCCTCATCCACGGCATCAGGAGAGGTCGTTCTCTTCCTGGCGCTTCAGCTAATTTCATCCGACTGTCAGACTTGAAGTTGGGATGCGGTTTCATGTCAGCAGCCGGAATCTCGTTCCAACTCACTCCCCATCAATGTTATCATGCATCTGTGGCTATGGGATCCATTTTCATGCGACCCGTTTTCATGCGACATGGGGGGATTTATGATAGTCCGATTCTGCATTATAACTATGCTCATTTTACTCATGCCCGCTGCCGGCGAGGCCACAACTACCATTGTTAAACCCGACGGGACCGGGGATTTCCCAACGATCCAGGCGGCTATTGATGCCGCGCTAGAAGGAGACATCATCGAGCTGACGGATGGGACCTTCACCGGGGACGGCAATCGGGACATGGACTATCTTGGGAAAGCCATCACGGTGCGATCGCAGGGCGGAAATCCGGAAACTTGCCTCATCGACTGCGAGGGAAGCCAGAGCGAGCCGCACGGGGCGATCGAATTCTCCGGCGGCGAGGGGGCTTCCTCGATTCTGGAAGGGATAACCATCAGGGGGGCTTACCCGGCGGGCATCATCTGCGACAGCTCTTCCCCGACCCTCTATAATTGCCGGTTCCGTGATAATCTGGGCAGCGCCCTTGGACTGAACCATTCGCAATCCTCAATCATCGGCTGTCAATTCCTCAACAATGCCTCGGACTTCGGAGGAGCCGGCATCAATTGGGCCAACTCGAGCGGTTCGATCACCGACTGCGTCTTTGAGGAGAACACCGCGCTCGTGGGAGCGGGCCTCTTCTGCCAGTGGGCCTCACCGACAATCTCCGGATGCAGCTTTGTGGGAAATGCGGCGACGTTGACCGGGGGAGCGATCGCGGGCCAGAGTTCCTCCTCGCACGTGTCGAACTGCAGCTTCTCAAGCAATACCGCCGGCGAGGCGGGAGGGGCCATCCGCTTTCATTACGACGCCCCGATCCTTGAGGATTTGGTTTGTGAAGGGAACAGCGCAGGGGAAGTCGGCGGCGCCATGAGCATCGAGGATGTGGAAGGCTCCATCGTTCGGAGATGCGTTCTGAGAGAGAACTCCGCTCCCGCCGGAGCCGGGCTGCACGGCGCCGGCGAGATCACCGTCGACCAATGCGCCTTTGTCGGCAACGCCGCCGGCCAGTACGGCGGGGGGATGATTTCCGATGGGCCGGTGGTGGTCACGGCTTGCACCTTCGTTGGAAATGCCGCGCCTGGAGGCGGCAGCGGAGTATGGGGAGGCGGAGAGAATGCCCTCTCAATGGAGAAGACGCAGATTGTTTTCGGAGAGCAGGGCGCGGCCGTCAGGTGTCCCAGCTCGATCGAACTGGTCTGCTGCGACATCTATGGAAACGCGGACGGTGACTGGGTCGGATGTATCGAGGATCAATATGGAGTTAATGGCAATATCTCTGAAGATCCGCTGTTCTGTGACCCGGAAAACGGTGACTTTGCCATTCGCAGCGATTCCCCATGCGCCCCGTTCTCTCCACCGAATGAGGAGTGCGATCTGATCGGCGCCTTTCCCGTGGGCTGCAATCCCCCGTCAGCAACGATGCTGACGACCTGGGGCAAGATCAAGGCGACTTATAATTAGGAGGCGTGCCTGGCGCAGCGAACTCATTTTTCTAAGAGCCGGATGACCCGCTCCAGCCGCCGGCTCGAATTCCGAAGACCGCCCGGGCGGCTTCGGCAGCGCCACAGCCGCTGATGTTCTTTCAATAAATCCCTGAGATCCCCTGCTAAACGGAGCCGTTCAGCGCCGGGGATGGCGCCGAGCGATCCGCCGGATGGATGCTCGAACCGCGCGAGTCCCATCCGGCAGCTGAATCGCAGCATCGACGCGACCCACTGGAATTCGGAGATCAACAGGCCGGCATCCGTGCGGGCGATCTCCGCCGCACTCAATTTTAAAAAGAGATCTTCGATCTGATCTATCGTCCGCCCCAAACTCGCGGCGGTCAGCCCCTGGAAACGGTTATCGTTGAGGGGAAGATCGGGGAACAGCAGGAGATAAAAGAGCGCCGACCCATTCGCCACCTGGGATCCGGCCGTCCGGTACAGATTCCCGAGTCCGTAGACGACATCGGCCATGGCGAGGGTGCGGTCCTTGAAGGCATGTGCGTCCAGGAGCCGAGGGATGTCAAAGTGTTTCGGATCCGATGCGGATGAGACATTCCAGGAATAGGCCGCCCCGGCCAGAAAACCGAGAGTGCTGACCGGAGGGGGTTGCAGGTGACCGTGATCGCCCCAGTCGGTGATGAGATAACCGGAGGCGCCGGCGGCATGGCCCGCGACGGCCGCGCGGCTGAGATTGCCCAGGGCATTCTTTGTGCGGCCGGCGAGGCTGTTCCAGGAACTGGTCCCGGGGCACACATAGAATTCCAATCCGGCCTGTACGAACGTCTCCAGATGCTCTTCAAAGGGATGATTCGCTTCGTAACCCCATTCGAGGGCGATCGCATCCGACGGGCACTCGCCGATCAGCTCGGGATAATGGAGGATGATATCCCCCCAGAACTGCATTTTCCGGCTCCGCTCAGCAACCAGCTGGTGAATCTTTCTTAAAAACTCGAGATAGACACGGCCCCGGCCCTCTCTTTGACAAACTTCGGCGGAACGCCCCATCCCAAGATCGAATGTCTCATCCAATCCCACATTGAACTGCCGGCTCGTGAAGTTGGGGAGGAGTTGATCGTATAAGTCACGGAGGAAGCTGATGCTCCTCGGATCGATCGGGCAGAGGCTGAACGGCTCGCGGGAGGGGCTGAAGGGATGTTCGACCCCATCGGGGCATTCCGCCAGGGAACGATACGGTGCATGAATCAACCAGTGGTGCAGGTGGCCGAAGCTGTTCTGATTGGGAACCAGTTCGATATAGCGTTCGCGGCAGTACCGGTCCAGCGCCTGGATTTCCTCAGGCGTGAAGGGATCGGCATCCTTCCAGACCACTGCATGACCCCGATAGGCGAAGGTGTGCTCCATGTAAAGCTGAAGCTGGTTGATTTTCCATCCGGCCAGAAGATCCACCAATTCATAGAGCGTTGGCATCGTGGGTATGCGGTCCCGGCTCACGTCAAGCATGACGCCCCGGTGAATAAAGTCGGGTTCGTCGCGTATGAAGAGGGTAGGGAGCGTCAAGGCGGCGCCGGAAGAGGGATAGAGCTGAAGCAGCTGGCAAAAGGTCAAAATTCCGTAGAAGAGGCCGGCGTCGTCGGCCGCCGTGATCTCCAAACCGGTGGGGATGAGCGCCATTTCATACGATTGGGGCTTGGAAAAGAGAGAACGATCGATCTGAAGCCTGATCCCGCCCTCGAGACGCTCTGAGGAGGGGGTCAAAGAGGGCTCAATCCCCTGGCCTTTCAATCCGTCGGAAAGCCGGCGGAGGGGGAGATCACAGGGTGCGCCGCCGCCGGCAACCGTGGCGTCAAGGGCATCAGCGGTACCATCGACCGCGCCGGCAAGGGGTGGAACGATCGGCACCCGCCGAGGAATGGTCCAGTGCGATCCGAGGTCGCGGATCTGCTGGGGTCTGGGATGGAGGAGGTCAAGGCTCATGCCTGCATTCTCCCAAAAGGCCCGTTCCAAGTCCATGAAGCTCGTTCGTTCCCGGTAGAACATCCTGGACCTCGTGGGACCAGGGCTTTAAGGTGCAGGGGAGAGTGCCCCTGAGTACGGTATCATGCTGACCCAATTAGAATAACACGCAAGGAGGTGACTATGGATTCGCCGGAGATCAGGGATATTCACCTGCGATTGCCCTCCGGACGGCTCATTAAATATATCATCATGGCGATTCTCGTTCTGGTTCTGGTTAGAACGGGATTTTATACCGTGGGACCTGAGGAGAACGGCGTCATCACTCGGTTCGGCGCCTTTGTTCGCACGACGGAACCCGGACTGCACATGATGATCCCCTTTGGCATAGAGGCGGTTGAGAAGATTGCCGTTCAACGCCAGCACAAGGAGGAATTCGGATTCCGCACCCTGCAAGGGGGTGTTCGCACACAATATGCGACGCGGAATTACGATGAGGAATCGCTCATGCTCACCGGTGATTTGAATGCCGCTCAGGTGGAGTGGGTTGTTCAATTCCGGATTGTGGATCCCTATAAGAACATCTTCCGTGTCCGCGAAATCCGGAGCACCTTCCGGGCGATGACGGAGGCGGTGATCCGCGGGGTGATCGGCGACCGGACGGTCAATGAGGTGATCACCGTCGGGCGAACGGCGATCGCCATTGATGTTGAGCAGAAATTGCAGATCCTCTGCGATCAATATGAAACGGGGATCCGTGTCGATCAGGTTGTTCTACAAGATGTGAATCCACCCGACCCGGTGAAGCCGTCGTTTAACGGGGTCAATGAGGCGCAGCAGGAACGCGAGCGCCTGATCAACGAGGCCCTGGCGGAATACAACCGCGTCATCCCGCGCGCGAGGGGAGAGGCGCTGCAGACGATCCAGCAGGCCGAGGGGTACTACCTCGACCGAATCAACCGGGCCCGCGGCGACTCGGCCCGCTTCGTCGCCCTTTATGAGGCGTATTCGCAGGCGCCGGAGGTGACACGCAAGAGGATCTTCCTCGAGACGATGAACGATATTCTTCCCAAAGCCGGCAAGAAACTCATCATTGATGATGATGTGAAAGGGATCCTGCCGCTCCTGAATCTGGGCGCCGGCCAGCTGGGGATGGACCAGGGAAAGGAGGCGCAGCGATGAAACCGACACTGATTGCACTCGCGATCCTCGGCGTGGCGGTCCTTGTTTTGTTAAACAGCGCCTTCTTTATCGTAGGTGAGGCGGAGCAGGCCATCATCACCCAATTCGGGAAGCCGCTGGACCGGCAGATCACGACCCCGGGTCTGAAAATGAAGGTGCCCTTCATACAGAAGGCCCACCGTTTTGATAAACGTTTCCTGGAATGGGACGGCGACGCCAACGAACTGCCGACGAGGGACAAACGCTTCATATGGGTCGACGCCTACGCCCGCTGGCGGATTACCGATCCCCTGCTCTATTTCCAGCGTTTGAAGGATGAACGCGGCGCCCAAACCCGTCTCGATGACATTCTGGATGGAGAAACGCGAAACGCGATCGCCAATCATCTTCTGTTGGAACTCGTTCGCTCTACAAACCGGACCGAATCCGATTCCCTTATCTTTGATGATGAGCAGAAAACCGCCTTGGAGAATATCGCGATCGGAAGGGATCAGATCCGCCTGCAGATCTTACAGAATGCGGCCGCCCGCACCTCCGACCTCGGCATTGAGATCCTCGATTTTCAGTTTAAGCGGATCAACTATGTCGACGAGGTCAGCCGGAAGGTCTATGAACGGATGATCGCCGAACGGGAGCGGATCGCGGACCGGTATCGCTCCGAGGGAGAGGGTGAAGCCTTCAGAATTAGGGGTAATAAGGAGAGGGATCTAAAGGCGATCCAATCTGATGCCTACCGGCAGGCGGAGGTCATCATCGGCCGCGCCGATTCGACAGCGGCGCAGATTTACGCCAATGCCTACAATCAGAATGGCCAGACGCGTGATTTCTACTCTTTCCTCAAGACGATGGAGTCGTATCGCAACACGATCGATCCCGAAACGTGGCTGATCCTCTCCACGGGAGGGGAATTCTATAAATATCTGAAGAGCATGGATGGACGTTAGGTTTTTGCGGCTCTGATGGTTGTTGGCCGGCGGTGCTCCGCTGGCGGGTCTTTGCAGAATAATGAACGGCGGCTCAGTTTAGATCCGAGCCGCCGTTTCTGTATCCCATCGTTTACCCGGGCCCTGGACGGCGCCCGCGCTACTGAATGACGAGGCGTCCGCCCTCCAGATCGACCTGGATGTTGCGGGCTTTCCGATGCTCAAGGATATAGAGCGCCAAGGGGTGGAAGAGTTTCTCTTCAAGGGTCCGGTTCAGGCGGGTCGCACCCATCCTGTGGACCTCGTCCTCTTTGATAAAGGTATCCAGAACACGATCGCTGACCCGCACGGCCCGTCGTTGTTGTTTGAGTCTCTCCAAGACGACTTCGACTTTGTAGCGGGCGATCGACCGGACATCGTCGGAGGTCAAATTGCCTAAGAAAATTACTTCGTTAAACCGGCTCACCAGTTCAGGATAGACCGTATCTTTAAGGAGTTGCTTTAGGCGGTCCTCGAGCGTATCTCCGGCATGAGCGAAACCGATTCCCGCCCCTGGTTTGAGGTCATCCTCCGAATAGCGGGTCGTGGCGAAGATGATCGTATGCTGGAACGAAATCTGTCCGGCGGCGTCGGTAAAGGTCCCTTCCTCTAGGATCTGATAGATCAATCGCTGCACGGCGTAATGCGCCTTCTCCAATCCGCGAAATAAAATCACAATATTCGGATTGGCCCGAACGGCTGAGGTGAGGGTTCCGACAAGGATGAGGTCGTCGCGGCCGAGCACCGGCGTCGCCATGAGATTCGCAATCGACTCCTCTTCCTGGTAATCATTCATATCCAAGGAGACAACCTGGTTCTCATCGCCGAGCAGGACTTCAGCAACGGCGTGCGCAAACTCGTTCTTTCCGACACCGGCGGGTCCGACCAGCAAAAAGGCGCCGTCCGGGCGATCGGGCCGGAAATCAAGATTCGCGCGGCGGGTCCGAATGGTGTTGGCGACCCGTCTCACCGCCTCGTCTTTCCCAACGATCCTCTGATGGAGCAATGATTCCAGGTTGAGGAGAACGTGGGCTTCGCGTGAAGAGAGGTTGGCTCTGCGCGCCGGCCGGGCCTGAGCAAAGGTCACCGCATCGGGCGCGGTGGTTCCATCCGGCTTGTTCTCAGAAGTCGATGGGTTCTGGCGCCTCACCTTGGATTTTTTTGACGGGCCTTGCTTGCGGGGTGGCTTGGTGGACTTTGCTGTTTGTTTCTTCTTTGCCGACCCGGTCCCTTTTTTCTCCGGCGTTGAGGCGGGCGCGGAAGGCTCTTTCTTGGCAGTGATGGAGCTGTCTTGGGTCATCCGGCTCGCTGTCTTTTTCTTTGAGGATATGGATGAGGCTGATGGCGCGCTCGATCTTTTCTTCACTTGCCGGCTGACCCTCCGAATTCTCATAGACTGGATCTCCTCAATGCCTATTCTATCTTTGATGGCCTATCACTCCGAGTGAGCCTATCACTCCGAATGCGGAGGGTCTAGAAGTCCTCTAGATAAGGATCGACGAAGGCCGTGACGATCCATAGGCATAGCGAGACTTTCATAACGATACTTTGAGGGCTGTAGTAGTCTTCTGTCAGGGAGCAAGTTAGGAGGATCGGTTTATGAGTCGGGCAAAAAGAATCGGTGTCTTGACCGGAGGTGGGGATTGTCCTGGACTGAATGCCGTGATCAGGGGGGTCGTAAAAGCGGCCGTTTATAAGTATGACATGGATGTTTTGGGATTTCTTGACGGTTATGCCGGCCTCCTCAAAGACAATTTTATCCGTCTCGACGGCGATAAGGTTTCCGGCATCCTTCCCCGCGGTGGCACCATTCTTGGAAGCTCCAATCGTGATAATCCCTTCCGTGTTCCAGAGATGGAAAACGGCGAATTGATTTTTCGAGATCGATCCGATGAAGCGATAAAGACTCTGGAGCGGCATGGATTGGATGGGCTGATCGTTATCGGTGGTGACGGATCGCTGGCGATCGCCAGTCAACTCATGGGAAAGGGTGTCATGGTTATCGGCGTTCCCAAGACTATCGACAACGATCTCGGCTCGACCGATGTCACTTTTGGCTTTGATACGGCCCTGGTGACAGCGACCGAGGCGGTCGACAAGCTGCACACCACGGCGGAGAGCCATCACCGGATTATGGTCCTTGAAGTTATGGGCCGTTATGCCGGATGGATCGCCCTTCAGTCGGGGTTAGCCGGCGGGGGGGATATCGTTCTTATTCCCGAGATTCCCTTTGTCATCGACAGGGTGATCGATGCGGTTCGGGAGCGTACCTACCGAGGCCGCACCTTCTCCATCATCGTGGTGGCGGAGGGGGCGATCCCGGCCGGTGGGAGCGCTGTGGTTAAACAGGTTGTCAAAGAATCAACAGATCCGGTTCGGTTGGGCGGAATCGGTGGATGGCTCGCAAACGAGCTGGAACAAAGGATCGAAGCCGAGGTCCGTGTAACCGTCTTGGGTCATCTCCAGCGGGGTGGGAGTCCGACAGCCTTTGATCGTGTCCTGGCCACACGGTTTGGTGTGGCCGCGGGTGAAGCCGCCGTGAAAGAGGGGTGGGGGATTATGGTTGCGCTGAGAGGGACTGAAATTGTTAATGCTCCTCTGGGCGAAGCTGTGTCACAATTGCGTCGGGTAGACCCAAATTCCGAACTCGTGATGGCCGCCCGCGCCGTTGGGACCTGTTTCGGGGACTAGGCTCCTAAGACATGTGAGAGGGGAGAGTCAATGAGTCGGCTTCCAAACAAACTCTCCCCACAGCAAGATGGTCCGGTGGAGAAAACTCCTCTGCCGTTCCCGCATCGGTTTGTCAGGTATCAGCTTACCTCACTGCGGCGCGCTCGGCTCAAGTTCGTCCTGCCGGGACTTGTCCTCCTGAGTCTAGCCCTGCAAAGCCATCCCGCGGAGCCGCAGGGCATGATGATGCGCCAAGGAACCCCCCACTTCGTCGCTGAGGTGGCGGCCTACATGGAGGACGATACCCTCAAAGCCTTTACCTATGTGGAAATCCCGGTGAATCGATTGTTCTTCGCGCCTCGAACCTCCGGAGATCTCGAAGCCGTCTTGGACATAACGGTACAGATTTATGACGGAAATTTTCAGATTGCCGGGGATGTCTGGCGCCATCGGATACGGGCTGAATCAATGAGTAAGGTTCGAAATTCCTCGCGCACGCTCCGCAAGACGATTCGTTTTCCAATCAAACCCGGCAATTATAATGTGACGGTCGAAGTGTCACAACCCGAGGCGGGCACGCGAAATGAGAAACGAATCCCCCTCAAGGTTATCTCATCCTATGAAAAAGGTTTGGAAGTGGGGGAGATCCTCTTCGGCATTTGCTCCTCTGATGGGGATGATTTCCATCCGCTGGTTGAAGCGCCCGTACTGGGGCGCCGCTTCGGCGGCACACGTTTTCCCACCTGTTTTTACACGCAGGTTTTTCATGCCGAAAAGCCGAAGGACGATTCCCTGCATGTCGAATGGTTTCTCAGCACACATGCCGGGCAGGAGTTGCGGCGGGATAAGAGTTCCGTTCCCCTCGGGCCGGGTGTTACCAGTGTTGTCATGCCCCTTTTTCTCGAGAAGCTATGGATGGGATCTTACCTCCTCACCGTTCGCTGCCGTCTCGACGGCAAGGAAAAAACAGAGCGCGCGCAGTTTGAGTTGGATGAAACGCGGGTCAGTTTGGGAGCCGGTTACGATTCCGCGATCGACATGATCGAAATGATCGCCGACGAGGACGAGCTGAAGAAACTACGCGAAACACCGCCCGAAGATCGCCAGGAAGCCTGGGATGAGTTCTGGGATAGCCGCGATCCGGAACCCGAAACCGAACGCAATGAATTCAAAGAGGAGTTCTTTATAAGGGTCCGTTACGCAAACGAGCATTTTGGTGTCATGGAACCGGGTTGGAGAAGTGACCGGGGCCGAATCTACATCAAATACGGCGCTCCCGATCAGATCGAGAGTTTTCCGCAAAACCAAGATAGATACCCTTATGAGATTTGGGATTACTACAAATTCCGCCTGCGCTTTATCTTTGTCGATTACGACGGATTCGGCCGTTATGTTCTGCATGAGCCGGGCCGGTTCTAAGCCCGATCTTTAACAATTTCTCCCTTGGGAAATCTCTATGAACCTTGCGTTGGTCAAAACTCTGGTAGAACCGGTGCGACGAGAGCCGGCGCATACGAGTGAGATGATCGACCAGGTTTTAGGGGGAATGATCCTCAGTATCGTCTCACCCCCCAAAACATCTCCCGCCATAAGCGGCCTGGAAGGGGCGGATTGGATTCAGGCCCAAGGGATTCACGCGCAATGGATCCACGCGCAATGTCCCAACGGCACGATCGGCTATCTCCGAAGCTGGATGTGCGAACCGGTGGATTCCTCCAGCCCCTGGTGCGCACAACCCGGTGTCATGGTGAGGGATCGCTGGTTATCATCCGTTCCGGAGGAGGAAGGCGAAGCCCCGGTCTGTTTGGGGATGGGGACCCGTTGCCTGGGTTCCGTGAGCTCGATGGCGCGATCCGCTGTGGAAACACCGTGGGGTTGCCGTGTCAAACTCCCCTCCATCGGTCTTCTTCCCGCCGCGAAACCTTTCTTGTCGGGGTTCTATGGCGGAGCCGGGAGGTTGGAGCGGAAAGAGGATCTCTCCAAAGAGGCGTTATTCGCCTTACTGGAAGGCGCCCTCGAAAGAAGCCGCCTCCTTCTGCAGGCACCCTATCTCTGGGGTGGTGTGAGTCCCGGCGGCTTTGATTGTTCAGGCCTGGTGAATCTCTGTGTGGGGATGGAAGGTTTGCGGCTGCCGCGTGATTCCGGTGATCAATGCCGCTGGTTTTGTGACAGGGGATGGGGCAACGCGCCTGATGCGACGCTGGATGCGGCGCCCGGGCTCGCCTTCTTTGGCGAAGCGCTCGATAAAATCGATCATGTCGGCTTTTTGGATGGCGACGGCGGAATGATCCATGCCTCGGGAAATGTTCACCGGACCCTTCTCAACCCCGAGCCGGATGAAGAAGGGAGGCGGCTTCTCATCCGATGCCGGTGGGTTGTTTCCGGCTGAACCGTCCGCGCTAATCCATCACCCGCGTCCGGATTCTCTCCAAGGCCTCTTCCAACAGCGCGTCGATAGACCGGGGACCGTGGACGACATTATCCCTGGTGCGCACGGCGACGGTGCCGTCTTTCTCTTCATTGTCACCCACAACAAGAATATAAGGGATCTTTTGAAGTTGCCCCTCTCGCACACGCTTGGAGACCGATCCGGAACGGGAATCAACCTCTACCCGCAGACCAGCTTCCTCTAAATGTCCTTTGACCTGTGTTGCATACTCCTGATGTCGGTCGGCGACAGGGATAAGGACCGCTTGGATCGGTGAAAGCCAGAGCGGGAGTTTGCCGGCGGTCTGTTCGATGAGGATCCCGATAAAGCGCTCGAGGGATCCGAGAATCGCCCGGTGCAGCAGAACGACATGGTGGCGGTTGCCGTCCGAGCCCTCATAGGTGACATCCATCCGCTGCGGGAAGGAAAAATCAACCTGAATGGTGCCGCACTGCCAATCCCGGCCGAGGCAATCCTTAATGTTGAACTCGATCTTTGGGCCGTAAAAGGCGCCTTCGCCGGGTTTTATGCGGTAGGGGAGGTCCACCTCTTTAAGCGCGGTTTCCAAAGCCGCCTGCGCCTCCTCCCATATCTCGGGATCGCCGAGGGCGCTCTCGGGACGGGTCGCGACATAGATACCCAGCTCGGTAAAGCCGAAGACCGCGTACACCTCACGGGTGAAGCGCACCATATCAACGATCTCTTTTTTCATCTGCTCCCGGGTGCAATAGATGTGCGCGTCATCCTGGGTGAAGGAGCGGACACGGAAGAGGCCGTGCAACACGCCGGATAATTCATGCCGGTGGACCAATCCCAATTCGGCGAAACGGATGGGGAGATCCCGATAGGAACGCAGCCCTGAGTTGTAGATGATAATCGAACCCGGGCAATTCATCGGCTTGATGGCATGGCGGCGGCCTTCCACCTCGGTAAAGTACATATTTTCGCGGAAATGATCCCAATGGCCTGATCGATGCCAGAGGCTTTCGTGCAGAATGAGGGGAGTGCGGATCTCCTGGTAGCCGCGCCGGTGGCACTCTTGACTGATCCACTCGGACATTTTGTTATAGACCGTGGTTCCCTTGGGATGCCAGAAGCAGTGTCCGGGACCCTCTTCATGGAAAGAGTAGAGATCAAGTTGTTTGCCGATCAAGCGGTGATCCCTCTTCTTCGCCTCTTCCAGCAGCTTCATGTGCTTGCGAAGATCTTTGGGATCGGTGAAGGAGATACCGTAGATCCGCTGAAGCTGTGGATTGCGGGCGTCGGCGCGCCAATAGGCGCCGGCCAGCTTGGTCAATTTGAAAGCATTGATCATTCCGGTGTGGGGGATGTGCGGCCCGCGGCAGAGATCGATGAAGTCACCCTGCTGATACGCGGAGACGATTTCGCCCTCCGGCAGCTCCTGGATCATCTCCACCTTGAAGGGATTGTCCTTAAAAATTTCCAGCGCCTCTTCGCGGGAGATCTCGCGGCGTTCCACGGGAAGGTTCCTGGCGACGATCTCTTTCATCCTTTTCTCGATCTTCTCGAGATCTTCCGGGGTAAAGGGCTCGTGCGCAAAATCGTAATAGAAGCCTTCGGAAACGACCGGACCGATGGTCGGCTGCGCCTGCGGGAAAAGCTCGCTGACCGCATGCGCCATAAGATGGGCGGAGGAGTGGCGGAAAACATCCATTCCTTCCGGATCGTCGAATTTCAGGATGCGGAGTTCAACATCTGCATTAAGGGGCAGGGAAAGATCCTTCGGCTGCCCGTTCACCAGCGCCGCGATAGCGACCCTTGCCAAGCGTGGAGAGATCTTCTCGGCGATCTCGAGTGCCGTGGTTCCCCGCGGAACATCCATGGTGTTCCCGTCAGGCAATTGAATATGGATCTGGTCTGATGACAAGGGCACGCCCTCCGCCTCTCTATGATTGTTCACCTCTGCCGGTTCTCCCCGGTCATTTGGTTATAATGGGGATTGGGAGATCGCTCTAAAAATTTTCGGCCGAATCGATCCTGTTCATAAGAGCTGGAACCCTACATGCTAGGGGCCGGTCTTGGTGGGTGTCAAGCGAAGGGAGGGGGGCCTCCCTTCTTTAAACCGGATGGCGGATTTTCGTGTTTGCGGTGCGCGGGTTCGTTAGCGCAATTTCACCGCCGTGCCGTAAGCGACGATTTCGGCGGCCGATTGCATGATCATGGAGGTGCCAAGCCGGATCGAGACGATCGCGTTGGCACCCATCGATTCGGCGTGAACGATCATCCGGTCGATGGCTTGTTCCCGGGATTCGGCCATGAGTTTCGTATAATCGCCGATCTCACCACCGACAATTCCCTTGAACCGGGCAATGATGTCGTGCCCGATGTGACGCGCCCGGATCGTATTGCCCCGCGCCAGACCCAGAACCTCAACAATCTCGTGACCGGGGATCATCTCCGTTGTCGCCAAAATCATCTCTGAACCTCCCGATAAGGATCTTTTTTCCTGAGGATCCAGCGCTCACGCACAACAGACCATAAGAGGACACCGAGACCCACCGCACCCAGACCCAATCCAATCCGCAGTATAAGGGGTGTGCTGGAATCGGTCAGCAACATTTGGACGAAAGACCAAAGCCCATAACCGATGAGGATGGCGACACCAGCGGCAAAGAGAATCCAGCCAATGCCTCGCTCAAGCCGGTTGTAGATACCATGCCAGTAAATGTCCCAAAAACGATCAGGCACTTGCTCCGGCTTCATCGAGTGGGTCACCTCCAGCAATTCCTCAAATTGGAGAAGCTCCGTCCGGCACGATGAACAGGTGGAGAGATGCTCGCGCAGGCGGACCGATTCCTCGGTTGTGAGTTCCTTATCGAGGTAGCCGGCCAATAGCGGCTTAAAGTCATTACACGTCATGGCGCTCATTCCTCCTCTGATTCGGCACTCGGGTGATGTGTTTCCTCCCGACCGATGAGGCGGTTGTATTCATCCCGGAGGCGTCGCCGGGCGTAATACAGCCGTGACATGACAGTTCCGCGAGGGACATCGAGGAGTGAAGCAATCTCTACATAACTCATCTCCTGAAACTCCCGTAGAACCAAAATTTCACGATCTTTTGCCGGAAGGCAGTTCATGGCGATCCGCACACGCTCCTGACATTCCGCTGTCTCTCGAGCGCGGGCCATATCCCTTCCGTCGGTGTCGGATAGGATATTATCCAATTCCTCAACCGCGACCGTGGGGCGTTTTCGCCGAAGGTGGTCCAAACAGATCCTTCGCAGGATTTGATGGAACCACGGATAAAAGGGCAGGTCGGGATTAAAGGTCTTGATCGCCCGGTAGGCCCGGATAAAGGCTTCTTGCGACAGATCCTTCGCCGTATCCTCATCCCGCACCATCCCCAGCGCGAACCGGAAAGCCCAAGGGCCGTACTGACGAACCAGCGGCTCGAAGGCTTCTCTTTGACCACGCTGGCAGAGGCGAATGTTGATTTCCTCACGGCCATCCAGCGCACATGCTTCCATGGCTCCCCTCCCTTCGGAATGAATACGGGGATCAGGAACGATTATTCAGGGCTTTGAGAGAGTCCTGTCATTTTTCTTGATGAAGCTCGACCCCCTTGGAATACAAGGAGGTCGAGTTTTTTGTTTCCAATCGGCATGAGGTTATTCAGGGCCAAATCTAGAAGAGAGCATAGATAAAGGGCGCTAGGGGCGAAGACTGGGCGAAGACCAGCAAGACCCCAAGCAGAACCAGGATCACAATAAGGGGCGCCAGCCACCAGCTCCTTCGTACCCGAATAAATTCAAAGAATTCCGAGAGAAGACCGAGCCGTCCCTGGCGCGGTTTTTCAGGTTTACTGACCGGGCTCATGGGGATCCCACCGTCCGGAAACCGATCGCATTATCTGTCGAATCGGGGAAGGTCGCGTTCCGAAGCCAGGTCTTCAGCCCACCCGGCAGAGAGCGCCAGGAACCACCCCGGATCACCTTGAGCTGCCCGGTCGTTGGTGGTGAGTGGGGGTTGCTATAAGGACCCTCCCAATCGGCCGTCCACTCGAGGACATTCCCACCCATATCGAAGATTCCATAGGGGCTCGCGTTATTCCGCGTGCTGAAGCCGCCATGGGTTGATCCGTCGTAGAATCCAACCGGGGTTGTGCCGACCTCGATCGTTGATTCATAGGGATCGCCGCTGCTCATATAATTCGCATAGGGAGACGAAATCGTATTGCCCCAGGGGTATGGATTGCCGAGGCCGACCTGGATAATGTCAACCGTATCGGATCCGGCGGTTATATAAATGATCGTGTCACCATACGCTGTTCCCGTCCCGCGGGCCGCTTTCTCCCACTGGGCTTCGGTCGGCAATTGGCGATGGAAGAAGTCGCAATAAGCTTTGGCGCCATGCCAGGTGACCTCGACGACCGGGTGATCCTCCCATCCGGCCTCGACATAAAAAATGCCGCGATTTGTGTCGAAGTCGATCTTGGTGTCCGTATCTTGCCGGTTCAGTTCGCAGTAGACATGCACACCGGCAAGATCGGAGACAACGCCGCCGACCCGCCGGATCAGGTTTCGCTCCCAAGTTTCATTGAGGAAGTTGACGAATTGTTGGTTTGTCACCTCGAATTTATCCATGGAGAAGGCATTGAGACGGATCGGATTGCCGGGATGTTCATTGATGGCGGTATTCCCCATGATGAAATACCCTTGCTCGACAACGACCCGGTCGACCTGCATGGCGAATCGCCAGACAGGGGAGAGGCCGGTCGCGCCATATGGATCCATGGCCTTGATCCGCCAAAAATAACTCTTGTTGATTTCGAGAGAGTCCGCCGGGTTATAAAAGGTGTCCGTTGTCGTCGCCACCTTCTTCAGCAGGGAGAGAGAGTTTCCCAGATAGACATCATAAATGATGGCGTCATCGTTCGGATCAGAGCCTCTCCAATTTAAACCCGCTCCCGGCAGCACGTCGAGTTCACTGTTCGGAGGGCTCACAACAGTCGGCGTCGCGGGAGTGTCATTGTCGACGGCATCTCCCCAGGCTGTTTCCGTGGGATCCGAGATAGCCTGTGCTGTATAAGAACGAACCCTGTAATAGTAACGACCTCCGGCTGTCACCGTGTCGGTGTAGGTTGTTATATTCTGGCCCACCGTATCGATCTCAGCGAACCCTCCCGATTGTTGAAGAGATCGTTCAATCCGGAATCCTAATTCATTGTTGTTCACATCTTCCCAGTGAAGCCTCAGAAATGTCGGATTCGTATCAGTGATAATGAGGAATTCAGGCGGATGTGGTTTCTCGCTCGTATTGGGAACCACCGTCGTCTCGTTATCTGAGGAACATCCCCAATAGACGAGTCCGGCAAGGAGGACGGGAACCATGGTCTTCCAGGCCATGCGTGAGGACATCTTTGCAAACCTCCCTTATCAGACCTACCCCGCCACCCCGGCGCATGCGGGAGAGTTACGGCTTATCAGATATTGGTAGGGTTAGGATTTCTCCTTCCCTTTGAAACACTCGGATTCCGATAACGTCTTGAGCTTCGCCTTTTCATCGAGAAGCTCGATATCATATACAATGTTTTCGCTCAGTGTGAGTCTGGGTAGACAAGGACTTAACAACTTCAACTCTTTGGATTGATAACTCTCACGCAGAACGATGATCTCGGGAACGAGGTCCGGCTCCTGGGGCAGGAACCAAACGACAATCGATTTGTCGAGATTCGCGTTGTAGGAAAAAGGCAGACGGTAATGTCCCTCTGTATCCGAGGTTATCTCGCTGACAAAAAAGGAATCCCGGAAAAGCTTGATCGTAACGCCGGAAATCCCGAAGCCGCCGACATCAGTGACCTCGCCTTCCAAAACGGCATTGACCATTTTGGCCGCTTCCGTCTGGGCATAAGGGGTATCAGATATTCCCCACAGGCCCAAGGAGAGCGCCGTGATAGCGGCGACTATCAAAATGGGGCAAAGAAAACACGCCCCCCTCGTGGGGGGTGCCATTTTGTAATCCATCCTAAAAATCCTCCCTTGGGATCCCGGAAGGGATCCGATTCCCCTAGGAACTATTTCACACTAGCAATGCATGTTACCCGGGTCAAGAGACCGTCAGACGCCTTTCCCGGTCCAGCTTCTTTCTCAACCGGACGCTCTTCCCGGAAGTTGATGAAAAACTTGAGTAAACCGTACTGTTCTGGTACGTTCCGGTCCGATCGGGCCAGGCGGTTTTATTCATGGATGACTCATCTCAGGGTCTGTCCGTTCTGCAAGGCGGTCGGAGCCCTCCTCGGCTCAACCGCAGAG
Source organism: Candidatus Eisenbacteria bacterium (assembly GCA_018831195.1). Taxonomy (NCBI): domain Bacteria; phylum Candidatus Eiseniibacteriota; species Candidatus Eiseniibacteriota bacterium. Next base: position 80,092 of record JAHJDP010000018.1, read on the forward strand.
ATATCTAGGCGCAGGGATCGTGGCGCGGCAGGGAGTCCGCACGGAGGGTCCGCATGTTCCTATCCCGTCTTATGGGATTTATGTCCAACGATGTCGCCATCGATTTGGGCACCGCCAATACGTTGGTCTTCGTGAAGGGACAAGGGATTGTTCTCAACGAGCCTTCTGTTGTGGCTGTCGACCGGTCCACCAACAAACCTGTAGCGGTTGGGCGAGAAGCCAAAGAGATGTTGGGTCGGACACCCGAGGGGATAGAGGCGGTCCGTCCCTTGAAGGATGGTGTCATTGCCGACTTTGAAAGAACCGAGGAGATGCTTCGCAAGTTCATCGCCAAGGCGCAGAAGCGGTCCTTCCTTGTCCGGCCGAGGATCATCATCTCCGTTCCCTCCGGTATCACTGAAGTTGAAAAAAGGGCGGTACGGGACTCAGCGGAGCATGCCGGCGCCCGCGAGGTCTACCTTGTCGCGGAACCGATCGCTGCGGCCATCGGCGTGGGGCTTCCTGTCGATAAGCCAACCGGGAATATGGTTATTGACATCGGCGGCGGGACGACGGAAGTCGCTGTGATGACGCTGAATGGTGTTGTCAATGCGACCAGCATCCGCGTCGGCGGCGACAAGATGGATGAAGCGATTCAGCAGTATATTCGCAGGACCTATTCTCTTCTCATCGGTGATCAGACGGCTGAAAAGATCAAGCAGGCCATCGGAAGCGCCTTCCCGCTTGAGGAAGAACTCGACATCGAGATCAAAGGGCGCGATCTCGTACGGGGGATTCCCCGCCCCCTCAAGGTCAGTTCGGTTGAGATCCGCGAGGCGCTGGGGGAGCCGATCACGGCCATCGTTGACGCCCTCCGTCAGACACTTGAACGCACGCCACCGGAATTGGCCTCAGATATCGTCGATCGTGGAATTGTCATGACCGGGGGCGGATCCCTTCTGCGGGGTCTTGATAAGTACCTTCGGGAGGCGACGAATCTCCCTATCCGTGTCGCGCAGGACGCCCTTCTCGCCGTTGTGCTCGGTTGCGGGAAGATCCTGGACAACCTGGAGATGTATGAAAAGGTATTGATGCGGAGCAACACCTAATCAACGGATCCGGAGGCCCTTGGTATGAAAGGTCCCGGTCCCCATCCGGGTTTGAAATCCCTGCTCGCTTGCGCGATCCTTTCCATGGCGCTGCTGGCCGGCGGGGATAATGTTCAATCGCATATCGCCTCCGTCCTCGCCAGCACGATTCTGAAACCTTTTCAAGTCGCCCTGACCCTCAGTCCCCGCCTTGGCATTCTCTGGCTTGAGAATCGCCAGCTGCGCCATCAGCTGGAGGAACGGGCCTGGGATGGAGCGCGGATCCATTATATTGAAGATGAGAACCAACGATTGAGGTATCTCCTCGACATGACACACTCCTCCCCGGAGAGCCTCATCGTCACTTCGGTTCTGGCGCGGGAGCAATCAGAGAGCGGAGAGGTTCTCTATGTCGATCGGGGATCGACGCATGGTCTCACCGAGGGGATGCCGGTGATTTCGCTGGCTCGATTGGTGGGCAAGGTTGATCATGTGGAGCCCGGCCGGGGGCGAGTCCTGACCCTCTGGAATCTCCAGCTGCGTGTCTCCATCCGCGTCGGACAGCCGGGGCCCGGCGGAATCCTGCGCTGGGATCCCTCGTTGGGTCCCGATTTGTTGCTCGAGGGGATGGATCTCGAGGAATCGATCGCCCTGGGGGATACGGTGCTCACTTCGGGATTGGGGGAGGTCTTTCCGCCCGGGATTCTCGTGGGGCGTGTTGTGGCGGTGCAACCCGATTCGATACGTCTTATACAAGAGATCCGGGTGCGTCCCTTTGTCAATCTCTCGCGATTGGATGATGTCCTACTGATGGCCTCTTCGGATAGCACGAGGGGGGGGCGCCGATGATACGATGGCTGCGTCTCATCCTTGTCGCTCTGCTGCTCGCCGCTATTGAGGGGACGATTGGATTGATCGTTCCCTGGGAAGGGGCGAGGCTTGATCTGCTGCTCGCCTTCCTGGTGCTGACCGCGATGGACCGGGGGCCGAAAGAGGGTGTTTGGCTGGGTTTCATCATCGGGATTGTCAGAGATCTTAATCAACCGGCATTGCTTGGAATGAATTCGCTCAGTCTGGGAGCCATCGGCTATTGCGCCGGCCGTTTTGCCGACAGCGTCGATCGCAATAGCTGGAAAGTACAAGCGCTGATCCTTTTGGTCCTAGGTCTCTTCTCCCGCGTATTCGAAACATTCCTCATTCAAGTTTTACAAGGGCATTCTACCTGGGATTGGCTCTGGCGTTATGAAATCCCGGCACTTCTTCTCACCGCCGTGACGATTCCACTAATCGTAATGACGTGGAAAACCAGCCGCGGTTACCAGATCAAAGGGTGACGGCGGTGATCCTTTCGGCGGAATCCAAGGAGATAAGGATTCGAGTCGTCGGGGCCGCGGCGCTCATCGTTTTCTTGGTGATTCTCGGGCGGCTTTTTTTTCTGCAGGGACTTCGCGGTGAAGATCTGCGAAATAAATCAACCAACAGCCGTATCCGTCCTGAAATTCTGGCTGCGCCGCGCGGCCGGATACTCGACCGGCGGGGCGAGATTATCGCCGGGAACCGGCCCTCCTTCTATTTAACATTAGATCCCCTCCACTCCGCCTATCGTGACAGGCGTTCCGCCGGCGCCGGATTGCCGTCGAGAGGCGAACTTCGTCTGCAGCAAACGCTGGAGACATTGTCAGTTGTTTTGGATGTTTCCCTGGAAAGGTTGAAACGCAGGTTGGAGCTTCTCCAAACGGGGCCCGCGCCAATGAGATTTTTCCAGTATCTCACCTTTGAGCAGAGGTCAAGGATCTGGGAGAGGAAGGAACTGATACCTGGTGTTAGTGTCGACAGTCATCCTCTCCGGTACTATCCGCACGGCATACTGGCATCCCATTTACTGGGGTATCTAGGTGAAGTCACCCGGGAAGAATTGGAGGGAGAGAATATCTATCATAGTGGGTCGCTGCTCGGGCGCGCTGGATTGGAACGATCCTACGAAAATGATCTGCGGAATCAAGACGGCAAAACTTATGTTGAAGTCGATGCTATCGGGAGGAAAAGAGATCTCTATGAGGGCAGCCCCCAACGAACCCCTGAGATGGGATTCGATCTCGTCACTTCGATCGATTTGAAGCTGCAAAGGGTCGCCGAGGCGGCCTTTGATTCACTGGTTCCAAGGTTGCGGGAGGGCGGCGCCGCCGACACATCACAGCCTGCCGGGGGCATTGTCGTCCTCGATTGTCGTACAGGAGATGTTCTGTCACTGGTCAGCCGCCCGGCTTTCGATCCGGGGCAGTTTACCCGGGGGCTGTCGCAAGAGGCTTGGGAGAAGATCCGTTCCGGGCGGCATCCGCTGCTCTGCCGGCCGCTGCAAAGCAAATATCCGCCGGGAAGCGTCTTTAAAATCGTCACGGCCCTCGTTGCTTTTGAGGAGGGACTGGTCGACCGCTCGACAAAGCTCTCCGCTTGCACGGGCAGCTACCTCCTTGGAAACCGGGTGTTCCGTTGTTGGAACGAATTCGGCCATGGAATATTGGATCTTATACAAGCCATTGGACAATCCTGCGATATTTACTTTTATCAATTGGGTCGGATGCTGGGGTTCGAAAGGCTCACCGAGGGGGCCAGGGCTTTTCGAATGGATCAGGTGACCGGCATAGATATCGAGGGTGAAGCGGCGGGTTGGATTCCAAGGCGGGAAGACTATATCCGGCTTTACGGCGATCCACCAGGGCCGGGGGTCGCCTTGAATCTCTCGATCGGGCAGGGTGAACTCTTGTTCACGCCTCTGGAACTGGCGGTTCTCTACGCTGCCGTGGCCAATGGTGGAGACATTCTTACGCCGCGGATCGGTTTGAAATGCCTGGCGCCCGATGGAGCCGTGATCTGGCAAAGGGGTCCGAGCCCCGAAATCCGTGGGCGGCTTTCTCTATCTGAGCGCGGGCACAAGATGGCATTGGAGGCTCTCGAGGAGGTTATACAAGGAGAAAGGGGGACGGCCCGATCGGTTCGCATCAAGGGCTTCCGTCTCGGCGGGAAAACCGGTACGGCACAGAATCCCCATGGCAGGGATCACGCCCTCTTCGCGGCGATCGCACCGATCGATGATCCGCAGTTCATCGTCGTGGTCGTTGTAGAAGAGGCAGGTCACGGCGGGTCCGTGGCGGCTCCGATCGCAAAAGCTATACTTGAACAATTGTTGGTCCACCCGGACCCGGCCCGCGAGGTGCTGCCTTGAACTACCGGTTCCTCATACGTTGGGATTGGGGCTTGACCCTGGGCCTCCTCGCCCTCTGGGGTCTCGGCCTCCTGGCCCTCTCATCGGCGGTGCAACCAATGGGTGGCGCGGGCCACCATATTCTATTGCGCCAGATGGGGGCCGGAGCGATCGGGATGATTTTTCTGGCCCTCTGTGTCTTTCTGCCGCCCAGGATCCTGGAACGCTGGTCCCCGGTCTTTTTCGCCCTCGCCATTCTGCTGCTGATCGCGGTGCTGCTCCGGGGGGAGCTTTCGCATGGGGCGCGGCGCTGGATCTCGATCGCGGGGATTCGGTTCCAGCCATCGGAACCGGCTAAAATCGCCATGATTCTCACGCTGGCTTCGTTTCTCAGCCATCGCCGCAAGCGTTGGGATAGGATTTGGCCCTGGCTCCAAGGCTTGCTGATCATCATTGTTCCCACACTTCTTGTTCTGCGGCAGCCCGATCTCGGCACGGCATCGGTCTTTCCCGTCATTGGAATCGGGATGATGCTTATCGCCGGGATGCCGATTATGCTCTTCTTTCTATTGCTATCGCCCTTTGTGACCACCTTGACGGCCCTCTATTGGCCTCTAGCCGCTCTCTGGATCGGTGGTTCCTCTTATACTCTTCTCCGCCGGCGGATCAGTCTTCTCGCAGTGATTCTTTATCTCCTTGTACAAATTGGCATCGCCTTTTCTGCACATGAAGCGATCTCACACTTAGAACCCTACCAAAAGGCGCGGTTGAACGCCTTTGTCAATCCGGAGAAAGATCCCCAGGGGGCCGGTTACCAAGTCCGGCAATCGAAAATCGCCATCGGCTCCGGCGAGTGGACGGGGTGGGGTTATGGCAAGGGTCCGCTGAAAGAGCTGCTTTACCTGCCGCGCCAGCATACAGACTTTATTTTTTCAGTTGTGGGGGAGGAGGGGGGATTTCTTGCCACATCCTGCATTCTGCTTCTCTCCGGACTCCTCATTTTTAGGGGTGGTCAAGTCACCCGGCGGGCGCGGGATCCCTTCGTCGGCGCAACGGCCGCCGGGGTCAGCCTCTTCTATTTCTATCACACCGCGGTGAACATTTCGGTGACCGTCGGGCTGCTTCCCGTCACCGGATTGCCGATGCCATTTTTCAGTTCCGGCGGATCCTTTCTTATTTCCTGCATGGCCGCCGCGGGGTTGTTGCTGGGGATGAGTTTCCGGAAGCTGGAGTATTGATCAAGGGATGGATTCATCCCTGCCGGGTTATTGTATAACACCATGGCCGCCACGGAGGAACAGCGGGTGTATCCCATTCTCTGGCACATCGGACCGCTGAAAATCCATTCCTACGGCCTTTGTCTTGCTCTTGCCTTTTTATTAGGCGCATGGATTATCACGCGGCGCGGCCGGCGGCACGGATTGGATGAGGCGGATATCACACGATGGGTAAGCCTCATCCTCGTTTCATCCATTGCCGGAGCCCGGATCTATTATGTCGTGGGCCATTGCAATGATTATGCCGGCCGCTGGGGGGATGTCATCGCGATCTGGCGTGGGGGGCTGGTGCTCCAGGGAGGCCTTCTGGCCGGAATCCTGGCATCGGTGCTGTACAGCCACCGCATCGGCTGGCGCATCGGAATCCTGGCCGATGTCGCCGCGCCGGCCCTCGCCTTCGGCGAGAGTCTAGGCCGCTTGGGTTGTTACTTGAATGGGTGTTGTTTTGGTGGTCCCACCCACTGCGCCTGGGGTGTGCATTTCCCGGAGGGATCCCTTTCGACGGAACTCTTCAGCGCCCAGGCCCTGCATCCGACCCAGCTCTACTTGGTCCTCTTGCAGGGGAGTTTGGGATTCTTTCTGCTTGCCATGGAGCGGTGGAAACCGGCCAGAGCGCATCGCAGCACAGGCTCCGGTCTGATTTTCGGTTCTTATCTTTTCCTCTCTTCAACGATCCGGTTCTTTGTCGACTCTTTTAGATATTACACGGAGGCGGAGCGTCCCTTGCTTGGTCTGGCTCACAGCCAGTTGCTGGCGATACCTCTCGTCCTCGCCGGTCTCTGGATTATGGTCAAGGCGTACCGGAAGGGCGCTTAATCCAAAAGGGGGAGTTCATGCCTCCACGGCATACACGCATTGAAGGGCGGCCGAAACCGAGGCTTTTGGGTATCGCCGGGGATCCTGTGGCGCATTCCTTGTCCCCCAAGATTCATAATGCGGCGTTCCGCCATCTTGGGCTCCCCTTCGAGTATAAGCTTTTCCCCTGTTCCGACGCCCGAGCCCTTCTCCGGTTGATCCAGGCCGCCCCGGTGATGGGATTGCGGGGGTTAAACATTACAACACCCTTGAAGGGGGCGGCGGCCCGGCTCTTGATGAATGCCGGGGAGGCGGATGATGAGGTTCGCCGGACCCGTTCGGCGAATACTCTCGTGATGGGGGATCGTCTCACGGGTGGAAGCACCGATGGGAAGGGCGGTCTTCAGTATCTTCGACGTCTCGGCTTCAAGCCGAAAAATTCAATATTGATCCTCGGCGCAGGCGCCACGGCGGGAAATATTCTGTGGCATCTGATGCAGTCGGGGTGGAAAGAGATCGGGCTGATGACCCGCCGCCCCGAGTCGATGCGCCGTCGAATCCGCCTTTGGGAATGCGCTGATCTCTCTCGCCTCACAATGTTAAATCCAGGGCGATCGCCACACGAATGTGAAAGATGGGATCTTCTCGTGTCCACCGTGCCGCCCGGAGCCGTGACAAGCGAGGTGTTCCACCGCCTACTGCCGCAGCTGGCGCCCTCCGCACCGGTGATCGATCTGAATTACGGAAGAGGCCGCAGCCGACTCGCGACATGGGCGGGCAAGGGGGGCCATCCGGCCTACGACGGGCGCGGGTTTCTCCTTTATCAAGCCCTGCTCTCATTCCGGATCTGGACCCGGAAATCTCCACCGCTGGAGGTCATGCAAGAAGCCCTGGGGTTGAAATCGATCCCATAGAACATCGTCCGGCCCGCATCTTGCATGGACCTATTCCCCATATGACTCTTGACGGGAAGGCAACATCGATTCTCCACAATGGATGGGACACCATAACAAAGTGTCTGAAGGCCATTCTGGATGTCGTATTACCTCCACAATGCCCGCTTTGCAGAACCAAACTCGATACTTTAGGCGCGCCCTGTTCCTGTGTCTCATTGCCGCCGGGCGGGGTCCGCGATGCGGCCTTTTGTCGCGCCGCATCCGATCCGCTGCCATCCGCCATTCCTCTTATTTATGGAGCTGAGTTCCGCGGGCCGGTCAGGGATCTCATTCACATCTTCAAGTATCAGGGATTGGCCTCAGCGCGGGAGGTCTTGGCGGGAAAATTGGCCGAGGAGATTAAAAGGTCACAGCATGTCATGGGCATGGGGGGGGTGGACCTCGATGGGATGGTCGTGGTCCCGGTGCCGCCCCACCCGGCCCGGGTCCGAGAAAGGGGCTGGGATCATTCCGGAGAGCTGGCATCTTCTGTCGCCCGGCGTCTCAATCTTCCACAACGCCGGCTGCTCTGCCGGAAGCGGTGGACCTCCAGCCTGACAAAACTCGGTGAGGACGAGCGGAGGATGGAAGTCGCCGGGGCCTTTGCCCTGACCCGCCTGGCCGGACGGTATCGGGGCCGTCCCTTGCTTCTCATTGATGATGTCTTCACGACAGGAGCGACCTTGACGGCTTGCTTGACAGCACTGGAGCCGCTGGAACCGCCGCTGATTCGGGTTGCCGTCGCCGCCTGGACACCGCGGCGGTTTGTTTCGCAAACACGTTCAGCCTCCTTTCCTCGACGGAAACAGGTCTCATCGCCTCAAAACCCCAACTCACTTTGAACTAAGGATCTCTGGGATTTGAATCGAACATCCTATTGAAGAGTTCTGGCATCCAATTTACATCTTGCCTCTGATTTTTTATCGGAGAACGAGATGCGCATTTTCTCAACTTTTGGGTATTTCAATGCACTGCATGACGCTCTCCAACTTCAGATTCGGCCCCGCAAGTGATCTGGCCGGCGCCGGCATTTCCTTTGCCCATTCCCTTTGGGCGACCCTGGAGTTGTTAAATACATTGTTGCAAGACCACAAATCAGCGGCGGAACAAGTACGTGTAGTAGAGGCCTGGATAGGCGGATGAGGAGACGCAATGAAATATAAAATCGGCGTTTTCGTTTGCGGATGCGGGGGGAATATTGCCGATGTCGTCGATGCGGAGAAGCTGGCGCAAACGGTGAAAAGTCAGCCGGATGTTTGTTTTTCGATTGTTCATAACCTGCTGTGTTCGCCTGATGGCAAAGCTTTCTTTGTCGAACAGATGAAAAAGCATGGCGCAACACATGCAGTCGTCGCGGCCTGCTCTCCCAAGGATCATGAAATTGATTTTCAACGTGGTTTGGAAGAAGCGGGCCTGAACAGGTATATGGTGCAAATGGCAAACATCCGTGAACACTGCGCCTGGGTGACCAGGAACCGGGATGCAGCGTTTACAAAATCACTGGCCATGCTGAAAGCAGCCATCCACCGTGTTCATTTGCATGAAGCGCTCGAGCACAAAGAGATCGAGTGCAACGCGGATATTCTTGTTATCGGGGGAGGTATCGCCGGGATAGAGGCGGCGCTTCTCGCGGCGGCCGGCAACCGCAATGTCACCATCGTCGAACAAGGGCCGACCCTGGGAGGAAGATTGCCGGAATTTGAAGAGGTGGCTCCCAATATGGAGTGCGCTCCTTGCTTGATCTCGCCACGGTTATCCGCGATCTCAGAGGCTGAGAATATTAAAATTCTCACCCATGCCCGGGTGACGGATATTCGCGGCTATTTTGGGAATTATGAAATCAAAGTTGAAAAGAAAGCCCGTCAGGTGAATGAAGACTTCTGTATGGGATGCGACGAATGTATCAATGCTTGTCCCGTCTCGGTACCCAGCGATTTCCATCGGGGCTTGGGAGAGCGGAAGGCGATTTATGTTCCCTTCCCCGGTTCGGTGCCGAATTGTGCGGTCATCGATCGAGAAAGTTGCCTGAGATCGAAGGGCGAATCATGCACCGCCTGCGCGGATGCCTGTCCGCTGGAAGCCGTGGCCTTTGATCAGCAGGATGAATATTTCGAAATTAAGGCGGGGGGTATTGTCATTGCCACCGGATTCGAATCCCATGATCCGTCGTCGATCGGCCGATTGGGCTTCGGCCGCCTGCCGGAAGTCTATACGCTTGAACAATTCGAAAGACTGGCCAGCAGCAATGGTCCCACCGGCGGGAAGATAGTAAAAAGGGATGGCAGCCGCCCCCAGAGTATCGCATTCATACATTGTGCCGGCCGGGAAGAGCTCGGCTATTGCAGCGGCACCTGTTGCCAGGCTTCCTACAAACTTGGAATTCTGGCTCAAAAAGCGGATGAAGAATCCACCGAAACGCCGAAGGTGATGCACTTTCATACGGATCTTGTCTCAAGCGGATGGCTCGGCGCACGCCTCCTCGACAAGGCGAAGAAAACCGGATCCCAATTCCAACGAATCGGTGATCCCGCCGCCACAACGATAGAAGCCAAGGGGGGTGGATTGCGGATTCAATATAAAGACGGCGGCAATGTTCCGCAATTTCATGATGCGGATATGGTTGTCTTGGTCACCGGCATGAAGCCGAATTCCGCCGCCAAGGATGTCATCAAGATGCTTGCCCTCACGCATGATGACGCCGGTTTCCTCGCGGAGGACCACCCGATTCTGAGACCGGCGCAGGCCAGTTTTGAGGGGGTCTATCTGGCCGGATGTTCGTCCGGTCCGAAGAGCATCGCCGAGAGTATCAAACAGGCCCAAGCCGCCGCGGGAACGCTGCTGGCGCGGTTGCAACCGGGGAAGAAACTCACCCTGGAGGAAATGATCGCCCAGACAGATGAGGACTTGTGCAGCAGATGTCTCATATGTGTGTCCGTATGCCCTTATAAGGCTTGTGAATATGATGCCGAACGCGAGCGTGTCGTTATCAATGAGGTTCTGTGCCATGGGTGCGGTACCTGCGTCGCTGCTTGCCCCAGCGGCGCCGCTGAGGCTCGGCATTTCACCGATCACCAACTTCGGGTGGAGATTTCGGAGGTGCTCAGTGACTGACGTAAAACTCCTTACGTTTGTTTGCAACTGGTGTTCCTACGGCGGCGCCGATACCGCCGGCGGTCTCAAACTCGAGTGTCCGCCCGGAGTGCGCCTCGTGCGCGTGATGTGCTCCGGCAGGGTGGATGCACAACTGATACTCGAGGGGTTCAGATCCGGCGCGGATGGGGTATTGGTTCTCGGATGCCACCCCGGCGATTGCCATTATAAGGAAGGAAATTATGTGGCTCAGAAGCGCGCGCCGTTGCTCGCCCGAATGCTGGAACAGTTCGGTATTGAGAGGGAACGTTTCCGGATTGATTGGGTCTCTGCCGGGGAAGGAGAGCGGTTCAGTAAAGTGGTGAATGCGATGTATGACAATGTCGCCCGACTCGGCCCTCTTGAACTGGTTGATCGGAAGGTGGAGGGCTCAATGCGATGATAAAACAAAAACCCAAAGTCGCATTTTATTGGTGTGCATCATGTGGCGGCTGCGAGGAAACGGTGGTTGATCTCAATGCGGCGATCCTTGATGTCGCCGATGCCGTGGACATTGTGCTGTGGCCTGTGGCGCTTGATTTCAAGTATCACCACATTGAAGCGCTCAAAGACGGCGATATCGCCGTCAGTTTCATCAATGGCGCCATTCGAACCAATGAACAAGCCCACATCTCGAAATTGCTGCGCCAAAAATCGGGACTCGTGGTTGCTTTTGGGTCCTGTGCGCATACGGGCGGCATACCCGGCCTGGCGAATTTGACATCGCGGGAAGAGATCTTCCGGACTTCCTTTCATGAATCACCGACGGTCGTGAACGCATCGGGAACGGTTCCGCAGGAGGATTCGCTGGCCGATGGGATGCCGGTTCGCCTGCCGGCTTTCTGGGAAGAGGTGCACACTCTCGATCAATGGATCGATGTGGACTATTACATTCCCGGTTGTCCGCCGCCGCCTGCTCTGGTCTTGAGCGCCGTGACGGCGATTCTGGAAGGGAAACTCCCAGAGAAGGGATCCGTTCTGGCTCCCGCTAAAGCTCTCTGTGATACCTGTCCGCGGCGTAAAACAAAGTCGGAGAATACGAAAATCACCAAAATCCACCGGCCTCATGAGATCATTGCCGATCCTGAAATCTGCTTCCTCGAACAAGGCATTATCTGTTGCGGACCGGCTACACGCAGCGGGTGCGGTGAGGTCTGTATTAACGGGAATATGCCCTGTACCGGTTGTTTTGGACCACCCCCGGGCGTTATCGATCAGGGGGCGAAACTCATTTCGGCAATCTCCTCCCTTTTCAACGCGAAGACAAAAGAAGAGGCGATGGAAATGGCCCGCCAGGTTGTGGATCCCGCCGGAACCTTCCACCGATACACCGTTCCGTCCTCGCTCTTGGGATGCCGGATCCATAAGAAGGCCGCGATGCCCGCAGACGGCAGGATGGATAGGGAGGCTGCATGAAAACTATAACTGTGGATCCGATTACACGCCTCGAGGGCCACGGCAAAATCAATATTTTTCTTGATGATGACGGCAATGTACAAAAAGCAATTTTCCAAGTTCCGGAACTGAGAGGTTTTGAGGCCTTTGCGATAGGACGCCCTGCGGAGGATATGCCTCAGATCACATCCCGGATCTGCGGAGTATGCCCGACAGCCCACCATATGGCCGCAACGAAGGCGCTGGATGATCTCTTCAAGGTGACACCACCCCCCGCGGCGAAAGCCATCCGCGAATTGGTGAACTGCGCCTTCATGACGGAAGATCATGCCTTGCATTTCTATTTTCTCGGCGGACCCGATTTTGTGCTGGGTCCCTCCGCCCCGCCGGAGCAGCGCAATATTCTGGGCGTCGTCGGCGTCGTCGGCAAAGAAATCGCCGGACAGGTGATTGATATCCGCCGCCGTCTGCGTGATTTGATGGCGCTCTGCGCCGGCAAGCCGATACATCCCGTTTTCGGTCTTCCGGGGGGAGTGGCCAAGGCCATCCCAGAAAGTGAAAGAACGCAAATACAACAACTGGGCCGCGATACCGTCAAATTCGCCCAGTTCTCACTCGATCTCTTCCGAAAAATCGTTCTCGGAAATAAAGATCTCCTCGAACTCGTAACGGGGGATATCTATTATAATGAGACGAATTATATGGGCTTGGTGGACGCCGATAACCGCCTCAATCTGTACGATGGCGATGTGCGCGTCGTCGATCCTGCCGGCAAGGAGCGTCTGAAATTCAAACCTCAGGATTATGCCAAGCATATCGCGGAGCATGTCGAGGAGTGGACCTATGTTAAATTCCCGTATTTGCGGGATGTCGGTTGGAGGGGATTTGTCGACGGACCCGACAGCGGTCTCTACAGGGTCGCACCTCTGGCTCGGTTGAATGTCGCCGATGGCATGGCGACCCCGCTGGCGCAGGCCGAATACGAGCGTCTTTATGAGACATTCGGCGGCAAGCCGGTCCACCATACCCTGGCGAATCACTGGGCTCGTCTGATCGAACTCCTCTATGCCGCAGAGCGGATCACTGAGCTGGCGGACCTTCCTGAGCTGACATCACCCGATATCCGCAATCTCGATTTCGGCATTCCATCGGAAGGTGTGGGGATTGTTGAAGCGCCCCGCGGCACCCTGATTCATCACTATAAGTCTGATGAACGGGGTGTGCTTACGGGCTGCAATTTGATTGTGGCCACGGTCGGGAATTCCGCGGCTATCTGCATGTCAATCGATCGCGCGGCGAAGAAGCTAATAAAAAACGGCAATGTCAACGAAGGATTGTTAAATATGGTTGAAATGGCGTTCCGCGCCTATGATCCCTGCTTGTCCTGTGCAACCCATGCGCTACCCGGAGAAATGCCGCTGGCGGTGGAGATCATCGATTCAAAAGGTGTAATAGTACAGCGATTGGAAAGGAGATAACAATGGCTACCGAAATGCTCAACTGCTTTGGTATGAAGTGCCCTCAACCTGTTCTCAAGATGGCGATCGTGTCGAGAAAGCTGGCACCGGGTACGGTGCTCGAGATAAGCGCCGATTGCCCTGAATTTCCTGTCGACATTAAAAAGTGGTGCGAGAAGCAGGGCAAGGTCCTCATTGCCTGCAACGCTTTGGGGGGCGGTCAATTCAAGGCTCAGGTTCAATTCTAATTTCGCCTAGGTCGAGTCGGCGCCTGAGTCCGGAGTCCGACAGGAAGGAGATGCCGGGTCCAATGAAGACTCAATCTAGGGGATTGTGTGTCCTTGGACTCGGCAATCCGATTCTGACCGATGACGGCGCGGGAATAAGGACTGTAGAACTCGTCCAAGAGGACAGGGCTCGGTTTGCCGGTGATATCCCCGTGAACTTCCGGACACTTTGCATCGGTGGATATGATCTCCTTTACGAAGTTGAGGGATATGACGCCCTTCTCGTTGTGGATGCTTTTTTCTCCACCGAATCGGTTCCGGGGCATGTTCGCTTCCTGCAAGGGGACGACCTGATCTCCGGTGACGCCGCCCCTCCCTCGGCCCATATGCTGAATCTGCCCTCAGCCCTTAGGATGGGCCGGAAATTGGGCTACCGAACCCCGAATCTCATCGGGGTGGTGGCTATTGAGGTGGGCGAGACATGCCAGGATTTCGGGGAGTCTCTGACCCCCGAGGTTTCCTCCGCTGTTCCCATCGCCGCTGAAATGGTGTCGAAATTGGTAACGGATTACATTTCAAAATGTTGAGATAACCTCCAGGGTTTCCACACCTGCCGCCTGGGAAAGTCGGACGGGTTCCGGCGATCCGTTCCGAGGACCACTGTACCTCACAGATGAATCTTCCAGCGCCGGCATTTTTTCTTCGAGATACTGCGTTACACATTGTATTTCATAGAGTTTTACGATTTGGTAGAGTGGTATGGAGAATGCCTGACCTCTGAGGGTACCATCCATGGACGGAATCAGAAGACTGTGATAATTTGTGGCCCATCGGGCGCCTACATTACTAGAGGAGAAGAGTTGTGTTTCGTGAGATTGTTATCAACGCCGAGCCGATGGAGACCCGGATCGCCGTTTTGGAAGACGCCACGCTGGTTGAGCTGCTCGTGGAGCGGACGACGGAGCGGCGCATCGTCGGAGATATCTACAAAGGCAGGGTAACAGCCGTCCTTCCGGGAATGCAGGCTGCTTTTATCGATATCGGCCTCAGTCGAACCGCGTTTTTACATGCCTCTGACATGCTCCAGGCGATGATTGATTTCAAGGAATTCGAATTGGATGACGAAGCGGATGCCAACTATCGCCGAACGGCCAGAAATATCGAGATCCAAGATGTCTTGGAGAAGGGGCAGGAGATCCTCGTCCAGATCGTCAAGGAGGCGATCGGAACCAAGGGGCCAAAAGTCTCCGGGCGTATCAGCTTGCCGGGCCGCTATCTCGTTCTCATGCCGGGCATGGACCATATAGGTGTCTCCAGGAAGGTCGAGGATCGGGAAGAACGGTACCGTCTCAAGACTATCCTGCGGGAACTCAAACCCGGGAATGCCGGCCTTATCTGCCGCACGGTAGGAGAGGGTAAGGGTCACAAGGAGTTCGAGCAGGATGTCCAATATCTTGTCGATCTCTGGCACGATATCGAAACAAAGTCCGCCGACATGGAAACCCCCGCCCTGGTCCATCAGGAGATGACCCTCGTTACCGGTCTGATTCGCGATCTCTTTACGGAAGAGGTCAACCGCGTCGTCATTGACTCGCGGGAGATCTATCGATCGATTCTCGGGTACCTCAAATCGTTTACCCCCGAGCTGAAGGGCCGGATCAAGCTCTATAAAGGTGAGGGGCCGATTTTTGATGAATATGGGATCGAGACCGAGATCGAGCGGGCTTTGCAGCATAAGGTCTGGCTGAAAAAGGGCGGATATATCGTTATCGATCATACAGAAGCCCTCGTTTCGATCGATGTGAACACAGGGCGGTTCACCGGCAAGAAGAATCAGGAAGAAACGATCTTAAAGACGAATCTCGAAGCGGGGCAAGAGATTGCCCGCCAGCTCCGCCTGAGGGATATGGGCGGTATCGTGATCATCGATTTTATCGATATGGAGATGGAATCGAGCAAGCGCCAGGTCTATGACTCCTTCCGCCAGGCCCTGCGGGGTGACCGCGCCAGGACAAAGGTTTATCCGATCTCTGATCTGGGGATCGTCGAGATGACGCGGCAGCGGGAGCGGCCCAGTCTCTACCATTACTTCACACAGGATTGCCCAACCTGTGAAGGGGCGGGAAAGATCTTTTCCTTGAGCACCACCTCTTTGAAACTCGAGCGCCTTCTGCAACGGATCCATGCCCAATCGGGCGAGCGGCAGGTGCAAATCCGCATTCACCCTGTGGTAGCCGGCTACCTGCTGGATGAACGGGCGGAGCGGATGGCGGAGCTCGAGAAAAACTGGGGGATGCGCCTCGATATTCGCGAGGATCCCCGGTTGAAACGGGATGAGATTCGGATCTTCTTCCCGCGGACCCAGAAAGATGTGACCGAGGATTTCCAACCCAAATCGAAATAAGGGGATGAGGCCCCGGCCGGCCCCCGTGGGATCCTGTTTCGGGGCGGATGATTCGGAATTCCATCCCATTTGACCCCTTGACCTTTATCAAGCTCTTCGATAGTATCGATTTTTTGTGCCAGGAGAGAAATAACGGAGATATAACGATGTATGCGGTTGTCGCTTTTCAAGGTTTTCAATATAGGGTCAGCCCTGATGATCGGATTCAGGTGCCCTGCTACAAGGCGGAAGTTGGGGATTCGGTGACCCTTAGCGATGTTTTGCTTGTCGGCGGCGGCGATGAGGTTCTCATCGGCCGGCCTACGGTTGCCGGCGCGCACGTTGCGGCAGAGGTGGTTTCCCATCTCAGAGGCAAGAAGATTATTGTCGCCAAGTATAAGAAGCGTAAGGCTTACCGTAGGAGAAACGGATACCGCTCCGATCTCACCGAATTGAGGATCCTCGATATCAATGTCGGATCCGGGCGCGTGGCCAAGCCCATCGCGAAAGAGACCGAGGGAGGGGAATAGGATGGCCCATAAAAAAGGTGTTGGATCTTCCCGGAACGGTCGGGATTCCAATCCCCAATATTTAGGGGTGAAAAGATTCGGTGGCCAGAAGGTCACGGCCGGCTGCATTATCATCCGGCAACGCGGAACGCGGATTCTCCCTGGAAAGAATATCGGCCGGGGCAAAGATGATACGCTCTTCGCGCTCATCAACGGTGTTGTTGAATTCAAGAGGTCCGGAAAATCGCGGAAGGTGGTCCATATTGTTCCCGCGGCATAAACGCCGAATCTCAGAAATTCAGGTTCTTCCAAGAGATTCCCGCCCACCGTTGGGCGGGTTTCCTCTATTTTTCAGGAATTTCGGTCTTCAGAAATACGAGAGGGGAGAGAGCCGCCCAGGGATTCTCTTGGGGGATTAAAAGAAGCCGGTGCCCCGGGACCCTTGTCGTTGACAGGTGCCGGAGGGCATCCTACTCTCCATCCGTCGTGGATCTCACATTCAGGTGCGGAGGAATGAGTTTAACAAAGCAAAGGGTCATCGGCGTTATTCCCGCGCGTTTTGCTTCCACCCGCTTTCCCGGAAAAGTCCTGGCGAGATGGAAGGGCCGCACCATTCTCGAGCATGTCTACCGCCGCGCCGCATCCGTCGCAGAATTGGACGATCTTTGGATCGCCGTTGATGATGACCGGGTTTTTGATGAGGCCTGTTCCATCGGAGCGCAAGTCTGCCGGACATCGCCCGCCCATGCCAGTGGAACCGATCGGGTGGGGGAGGTCGTGGAAGGCTGCCGGCCGCTCCCGGATGCCGTGTTGAATATCCAAGCGGATGAACCGCTCGTCGATCCGGCATCCCTCTCCTTGCTGGCCTCCGCCTTGCGGGAGACGCCGGTGGAGATGGTGACGCTGGCCCATCCGATGAAGGATGTGGAGGAGTGGCGCAACCCATCTGTCGTCAAGGTGGTCCTGGACGCCGAGGGCAACGCCCTGTATTTTTCCCGGGCCCCGATCCCATATGATCGGGCGGGGTGGAACGAAACGGTGGCTGTCTACCGCCATGTCGGGCTCTACGGCTTCCGCCGGGAGGCCCTCCGGTCTTTTGTACAAGCACAACCTTCGCCGCTGGAGAGGGCCGAAGGCTTGGAGCAATTGAGGGCTTTGGAAATGGGTTGGAAGATCAGGGTCCTGATCGGGTCCTGGAAATCGATTGCGGTCGATACTCCGGAAGATTTGGCGGCATTGGATCGCCATGGGAGTCAACATGGAAGAGGAGGAGGAAGTGGCTCAATCGATGCGTGAGCGACATTTTATTTTTATCACCGGCGGTGTTGTTTCATCACTGGGGAAGGGTATTGCGGCCGCTTCACTGGGACTGCTTCTCAAGGAGCGGGGGCTGAAAGTCACGCTGCAGAAATTCGATCCCTATCTCAATGTCGATCCCGGCACAATGAGCCCCTATCAGCATGGTGAGGTTTTTGTAACCGATGATGGAGCGGAGACCGACCTCGATCTCGGCCACTATGAGCGGTTCACCGGTTTGAATCTGGGGCAGGCGAATAATGTCACGGCGGGGCAGATTTACGATACCGTTATCACCCGGGAGCGGCGGGGGGATTATCTTGGCAAGACCGTGCAGGTGATCCCGCATGTTACCGATGAAATCAAACACCGGATGGTGGAGAATGCCGCGGCGTCCGACGCCGATGTGTCGATCATTGAGATCGGCGGGACCGTCGGGGATATCGAATCCCTGCCCTTCCTCGAAGCGATCCGGCAGCTCCGTTTGGATTTGGGAAGAGAACACACGCTCTTTATACATTTGACTTTGGTTCCCTACATCAAAGCCGCCGGGGAATATAAAACAAAACCGACACAGCACAGTGTCAAGGGTCTGCGGGAGATTGGTATTCAGCCCGATATCCTCCTTTGCCGGTGTGAAGAGATGATATCGAGGGAACTGAGAGAAAAGATCGCCCTTTTCTGCAATGTCTCCTCCGAGGCTGTTATCCCCGCCGTCGATGTTGCATCGATTTACGAGGTTCCCTTGCATTTCCACGCCGGCGGGCTGGACCGGCTGACTTTGAGTCACTTCCAAATCTCAGCGGGCGAACCGAAGCTTGAATCGTGGGAGGAACTCGTATCCGTCATCAAGGGCGCCGACAAAGAAGTTGTAATCGCCGTTTGCGGGAAGTACACTTATTTGCACGATGCTTATAAAAGTCTTGTTGAAGCTTTGGTGCATGGAGCGACGGCAAATCGAACGCGGGTTCGCATCCGCTGGGTTGAATCCAATAAGATCCTTGAGGATGGCGCCGAGGCCAACCTGCTGGGCATTCATGGGCTTCTCGTGCCCGGCGGTTTCGGACAAAGGGGCATTGAGGGGATGATTCAAGCGATTCAGTATGCGCGCGAAAACCGCATTCCTTTTTTCGGGATCTGCCTCGGGATGCATTGTTCAACGATCGAGTTCGCCCGCAACGTCTCTGGGATGGAGGATGCTAATTCAACGGAGTTCAATCCCGATACTCCTTACCCCGTCATTTCGCTTCTGCCGGAGCAGCGTCCCGATCTGCCCAAGGGGGGCACGATGAGACTGGGCGGTTACCTTTGCCGCCTTGACCCCGACAGCCAGGCCCGCGAAGCCTATGGAAGTGATGAGGTGCAGGAGCGCCACCGCCATCGTTATGAGTTTAACAATGCCTATCTTGACACTTTGGCGGCTCACGGCCTGAGGGCGACGGGGATCCACCCCGAGAACAACCTTGTGGAGATCATTGAGCTGGACGATCACCCTTGGTATGTCGCCGTTCAATTTCACCCTGAACTCAAGAGCCGGCCGCGGGATCCGCACCCCCTGTTCAAGGCCTTCATCGCCGCGTCTGTATGTCATAGCAAATCCGGAGCCTGTGTGACCGATGTCCCAGCCTAACGATAACAACCCCAACCGCCGAAACCTCCCTCTTCTGGGAGAACCGATGGATCCCGGGCAGCTTCTGGTGATCGCCGGCCCCTGCGTTGTCGAAGCGCCCGATCTTATGATGGAAGTCGGGGAAAAGATGAAGCAATGGTGCTTCGAAAGAGGGATTCGGTACATTTTTAAGAGCTCTTATACAAAAGCAAACCGGACAAAAGCCGAATCCCCATCGGGACCCGGTCTTCAGGACGGGCTGCGCATCCTCTCTCATGTTCGGGAGCGGCTCGGTGTCGATTTGCTGACCGATGTTCATTCCGCCGATGAGGCGTCGGCCGCCGCTGAGGTTGTACAAATACTTCAGGTTCCCGCTTTTCTCTGCCGGCAGACTCCCTTGTTGCAGGCTTGCGCCCGGGCTTGCCGGACAATCAACGTCAAGAAGGGGCAATTTCTTGCCCCCGAAGATATGCTGGAAGCGGTGGAAAAGATCCGCAGGATCCGGCCCGACGCCGAGGTTCTACTGACCGAGCGGGGGGCGAGTTTCGGCTACCGGAATCTTGTCGTCGACATGAGAAGCCTCGTCCTTCTCCGGCAAATGCCGGCGCTGACTATCTATGATGCGACCCATTCTTTGCAGCATCCCGGAGTGGGTGGGGATCGCCGATTCGCGCGTCCGCTGACCCGCGCCGCCCTGGCCGCCGGCGCCGAGGGAATCTTCCTGGAGGTCCATCCCGATCCCGAACAGGCCTTGAGTGACCAAACGACCCAGCTGCCCTTGGAATCTGTTCCCGCCTTTCTCGATGAGATGGCGGAACTCCGCCGCTTTTTGTGGGACAGAGAAACCCAAAGTGAGGACGAAGAATGACGCGGTCCTTTTCAAAGGGTCTGGATCTTTCCGAAATGGAGAAAGTCACTGCGATTCTGGGGACGGAAATCCGGGCGATTGAACAACTGAGCCATTTGCTCGAGCAATCGGATCTCGGCGCTGCAGTGGATCTGCTGTGCCTGTCCCGCGGACGGGTTATTGTCTCAGGCGTTGGAAAACCGGGCATCATTGGGCAGCGCATCGCGGCAAGCTTGAGAAGCACCGGCCGGCCGGCCTTTTTCCTGCACCCGGTTGAGGCGATTCATGGCGACCTGGGTCTCGTGACCTCCTCCGATGTGGCATTACTCCTGTCAAGAAGCGGCGAAACGGGGGAACTGCTCGCTCTCATCCCGACACTCCGGCGGATCGGCATCCCGATTATTGCGGCGACCTGCGGAAATGAAAACTCTCTGGCCGAACGGGTCGACTGCCATCTCCCGCTCGGAGATGTGGAAGAGATTCCCGAGTTGGGCGAATTCCCGACCGTCTCGAATACCGTCTTCCAGGTCTTGGGTGACATTCTCACTGTTCTCATCTTTCAACGCAGTGGGCTCTCCCTCGAAGATCTTCGGTTTCTGCACCCCGGCGGTGTGATCGGGCGCCAGGCGACCCTCAGAGTCGCTGATGTGATGCATTCGGGGAGCGCCATGCCCCTTGTGACTGAAGAGACTTCCCTGAAGGAAGCCCTTGTCGTCATCATTGAAAAACGTCTCGGTTTAACCTGCGTCGTCGATGAGGCGGGCAGGCTCTCTGGAGTTGTCGCCGATGGAGATATCAAACGGATTTTGCATCGCTATGGAGATATTAAGGCTCTCATGGTAGCGGAGGTCATGACCAAGGAGCCCAAAACGATCCGTGATGATGAACTTCTTCTTTCCGCCCTCAACCGGATGGAGAACAATCCGGAGGGCGCTATCACATCCCTCGTGGTCGTGGATGACGAGCTGAGGCCCATCGGAATCCTTCATATCCATGACATCCTCCGGACCTCCCCGCATCAGGAGTCTTAGGAACCTTTGATCCCTTCCCGGCTGGATTTATTCCTCCAAGAGCAAGGTCCCACGAGAGATAGACCACCAACGTGCCGATGAAAGAGTATGAGATCGCTCGGGGAAGACGAATCGTTGAATTGGCATGAGCCCTGCTTGCTTCCTTCCTATAGGTCGATTACCGTCATGATTGATAGGAATGGCTCCCGTTGCGTGTCCCGCCGGGGCGCTGCGGGGTCTCCGTACCTTCTTGCCGGGGAACCGGTTAGAAATGAAGGAATCGAGTCTTATGGTCAATGGTTTACCACGAGTGATGGCCCTTTCGAATGGATGGAGCCGCGCCCTGCCTTTTGGGGCTTTCCTTGTCGCTATAATTCTCACTTCCTGTGGCCCCAAGGAAAGGGAAGATGTCATTCCCAGGCCCGAAAACCTCCCCGATCAGGTGATCGAGGGCCTGGTCCTCCGGGAGACGGAAAATGGCGCTCTGCGATGGACCCTGTGGGCCGATCGGGCTCTCAAGTTCGAAAATAAACCGACCCAGTTGGAGGGGGTCCGCATCGTTTTCTACGATGAAAAGGACCATACGGAAAAATCCGTTTTGACCTCTTTGGGTGGAACGGTCGACGAGAAGACGCGCGACCTGTTGGCTGAGGGCGATGTTGTTGTTGTGACCGCTGACAGCATACGTTTGGAGACACCCGAGTTGAGATGGGATCGCCTATCGGGAAAGATCCATACAGAGACGCCGGTGAAGATTACGGAAGGGCAAAGTGTTTTAACCGGCATTGGGATCACTTCGGATATCGATCTCAACTCGTATGTCATCCATAAGGATGTCAAAGGAACGCTTCGAGATAAGGATGGAAGTCTTGAGCGCGAATTCAACTGAGATAACGCACGAGACGGCCGGCGGGATTCAGGCTCCCAAGGGAGCGGTCCTTGAGGCCCGTCATCTGGTCCGATATTATGGAAAGTTAAGGGTTGTCGATGACGTCTCTCTCGATGTGGCGCCCGGGGAAGTCGTAGGGCTGCTCGGTCCCAACGGCGCGGGAAAGACGACAACCTTCTATATGATCGTCGGCCTGCTCCGTCCCAAGTCAGGAAGTATCCACTTCGGCGAAAAGGATATTACGAATGAACCCCTCTATCGGCGGGCGCGTTTGGGGATCGGGTATCTTGCACAAGAGGCGTCGATTTTTAGACGGCTGACGGTGCGGGAAAATATCATGGGCATTCTTGAGACCCGCGGGCTTTCCCGAAAGGAACGGGAGAGTCGCTGTGAAGAACTTCTGGGCGAGCTTGATCTCACTCCCTTGGCTGATCGCCGGGGTTATCATCTTTCCGGCGGTGAACGACGCCGTGTTGAGATCACCCGGGCGCTGGTGACGAATCCATCCTATATACTTCTTGATGAACCTTTTGTCGGGATCGATCCGATCGCTGTTCAGGAGATTCAACAAATTATTCTCCGGTTGAAGGCCCGTGGTTTGGGAATCCTGATCACGGATCACAGCGTTCGCGAAACCCTTAGCGCCACGGATCGCGCCTATCTCATGTATGAGGGAAAGATCCGCATCAGCGGCCGGGCTCAGGATCTCATCGATGACGCCTGGGCGAGGAAGATTTATTTGGGAGAGAATTTCAGACTTTGAGGATTGATGTTGATGGAGATGAGACAGGGATTACATCTCGGGCCGAGGTTGCAGCAGAAACCGATCATCACGCTGAAAATCCAGCAGGCGCTGAAGATTCTCCAGCTGCCGACCCTGGAACTTCAGCACGAGCTGAGACAATACCTCGAAAGCAACCCGCTTCTCGAACAAGAGGAAGATGTCGAACTCACCGAACAGACCGCGGTTGAGGAGCCGTCCAACGACAAACAAGAAGAAGAGGTGGAGGCCCCGGACTGGTCGGACTTTCTCAATGACCGCGACTCCTGGGAAAGCCCTCGCCGTGAGCGCGAGGAGCTGGAACGAATAGAGAAGACACCCGTTAGTACCCCGACCCTGCATGAAAGCCTTCTCAATCAGGTCCGGCTCGTCACGGTGGACGCTGAAGAAGGTAGAATAGCAGAGTTTATCATTGGATCGATCGATGAAAACGGCAGGCTTACCATTGAGGCCGAGGAATTGGCTGAACTGCTGAAACTAGATGCGGAAAAGGTCAAGTCTGTCATCGGCAAGATCCAGAATCTTGAGCCTCCCGGCGTTGGGGCCCGGAATCTCCAAGAATGTCTGATGATTCAGCTGAGGGCAAGGGGCGGAGAGGGCAAACTGCCCTATAGGATTGTGGCGGAAACATTCGATCATCTGGCGAAAAGGCGGATCAACGAAATCGCCCGTGAATTGCACGTTTCACTTGAGAATGTACAAGACGCATTGGATGTCATCTCTCACCTGGATCCCCATCCCGGACGGGATCTGGCGGTGGCGGATTCCCCCTATATCTATCCGGATCTGATTGTTGAAAAAGTGGACGGCGACTATGAAGTCTTCCTCAATGATCGCAATGTTCCCCGCCTGCGAATTTCCTCCGCATATGCGGACATCCTCAGGGGGGACAAAGACCGGGGAGACAAGACCAGGACCTATGTCGAGAGGAAGCTCTCGAGCGCCAGGTGGGTTATTCTCGCCGTTGAGCGGCGGAGGAAAACGATGGTCGAAGTGATGAAGACCATCGTCGATCTGCAGCGGGATTTCTTCGATAAGGGGATATCGCATTTCAAGCCCATGGTGCTTCAGGATGTCGCGACCATTGTCGGTGTGCACGAAGCCACCGTGGCCCGCGTGACGAGCCATAAGTATGTCCAAACGCCGCGTGGTGTTTTCCATTTAAAATATTTCTTCTCATCCAAAATCAAGACGGATGCCGGCAGCGATGCCTCTTCAAAGGCCGTCAAGGCCAGGCTTCAGACGCTCATTGATCAAGAGGATAAGCTTCATCCGCTAAGCGACGACAAACTTGGAGCCATTTTGAACGATGAGGGGTTTCAAATAAGGCGCCGGACCGTCGCCAAGTACCGGGATCAGATGGGCGTCTTGAATGCCCGGATGAGACGTCGGGTTTAGCCAAGCGGGGGATTCCCCGTAATCAGGAGGAGGAAAATCAATGGATATCATTACCACTGCCCGGCATACCGAGTTGACCCCGGAGATTCGTGAACACGCAGAAAAGAGACTCCGGAAGCTGGAGCGCTATGTAAGCGACCTCCAGGAAGTGCATCTCATCATCAACAAGGAGAAGTACCGGCACGTTGCAGAGGTCACCCTAAGGGCCAAAGGAACAAATATTGTCAGCAGCGACGAATCGAGCGATCTCCTCACATCGATTGATCGTGTCGTGGATCGAGTGGAGCGGCAGGTCAAAAAAATCAGGGCGCGTCTCAAGGATCGCGGCAAGGCGCGGCGCCAATCGTCCCGTCGCGTGATGACATCGGCCGAACCCGGCTTTGTCGAAGAGGAAGAGCCGGTCGATGAGGTCCAGGAAGATGAATCCTATCCTCCGGTTGTCGTCCCGCGGCAGGAAATTTTCAGGACGGAGCCGACCACGGTTTCCAAAGCCGTGGATGAATTGCGTCTGCAAGAGGAAGATGTCCTCCTTTTCCGCAATGAGAAAACAGGCGTTGTAAGCCTTGTCTATATGAGGCCCGATGGAAATGTCGGATTCGCAGAAGCCCTCTGATAATCTGTCGTCGTTACAAGGACGGGTTCAACAGGAGCGGTTGAAGATCCGGGATTTCTACGAGAAATCCCGTGATGAGCTCAAGTTGCATCCTCTGACGCCTCTGGATGATACCGACCGGGATATCGGCACAACGGATATCAGCCGTCCCAGTTTCGTACTGATGGGTTATGACGCTCACTTTCCAAAGGACAGGATACAAATCCTTGGGAAGGCGGAAGTCTCCTATCTGAAGACACTCAGCCGAGAAGAGAGCCGGAAGGCTCTGGCGAATCTGTGTCGATTCGACATTCCCTGCATCATCCTTTCCCGATCCTTGGATCCACCGGATGATCTTTTGGAACTGGCCACAGCGAACAAAATCCCTGTTTTACAAAGCGAGCTGCCCACGACCGATTTCATTCAGGTCGTGGCATCGATTCTCAACGAGCAATTCTCTCCCTTTACCAGTGTTCATGGGACGCTGGTTGATGTTTATGGAGTCGGTCTCCTCTTTACGGGACGTTCCGGAATCGGCAAGAGCGAATGCGGTCTGGATCTTGTCGAAAGGGGCCATCGCCTGGTGGCGGATGATGTTGTTCACGTCAAAGAACGCCATAAGAGCGTATTGATCGGACGGGGCGTCGAGCTGGCCCGCAGTTTCATGGAGATTCGCGGCATCGGCATCATCGATGTGCAGGCGATGTATGGTATTCGCTCGATCCGCGCGCAGAAGCGGATCGAGCTTCAAGTCGTTCTCAAAGAGTGGGAGGCCGCCAAAGATTTCGAGAGGCTTGGGCTGGAAGAGAAGGAAACGATGATCCTCGGTGTGAAGATACCCATGGTGATCGTTCCCATTATCCCAGGAAAGAACATTTCCGTGATCGCTGAAACGATTGCGCTCAATTATTTGGTAAAGGCCTACGGGTACAATCCCGCTGAACATTTCAGCGATAATCTCCTTGAGGTGCTGCGCCGAAAAGCCAATCTGGAGAGATTGGCCCGTGATGATCCGGAGTAGCCGTGGCGGACTCCCCCGCACAGATCGCCGGTCTGCTGGTGACCCACGGCGCTTTGGGCACTGAGCTCATCCGCGTCGTGGAGTCGATTTTGGGTCCACAAGAAGATATCGCCGTTGTTTCAAATACCGGAACCTCGATGGAGAGTCTGACCCGAAAGATCCGGACGCAGATCGAGTCCATACAAGCAGAAGATCTCTTTATCTTTGTGGATCTTCTCGGAGGTTCCTGCAGCCAGGTCTGCCAGCTGGTTCGTCAAGAACATCCCTCGACCGTGATCTTCTCCGGTGTCAATCTACCCATGTTGCTCGAGTTTGCTTATAAACGGAGGCTTTTGGAGCCGGTCGAATTGGCGGCGGAGGTTGCACGAAAAGGGCGCGAGGGAATCCAATGTCTCTCACTTCCACATTCCTGCTGATTCGGGTCGATGACCGATTGATGCATGGCCAGGTCACCCTGGGTTGGGGAAACGAATTGGCGCCCCGGCAATATCTCATTGTGGATGACCAATTGGCCTTCAGCCCGATGGAAGCTGAACTCTTTAGGCTCGTGGCGCCCGAAGGAACCCATGTTCACATTTTCTCACCCAAGGCGTTTCTTGAAGAGATGGGAAAGGAATCAGTCTGGGACCGGGCGATCCTCATTCTGCGGGATATCCCGGCTCTGCTCGCACTCATCCGCGGCGGATTTCATCCGCCGGAGATCAATCTCGGCGGGATTCACCGGCATGCGGGGGCCACGGAAGTGTTGCCCTACCTGTTTTTAAGCCATGAAGACTGGGACGGATTGGAGGAGGTGGCGGCCTCCGGCGCCCAGCTCTATGCGCAGGAACTGCCCGGCCGGCCTTCCCATCGATGGGTTGCCCTGAGAGATAGAAAGCCGAACCGTGCCGGTTGAACAGATGGAGACCCTGCGTTGGATTCTTCTCATCCTTTGGATTTTCTGGGTCGGAGTTGACCGGCGAGCCTTTGGCAATTTCCAACTTCATCAGCCTCTCATCGCAAGCACCGTCTCGGGTCTTATCGTCGGTCTTCCGGAAATGGGATGCCTCATGGGGGTCGCCCTTCAGGCCGTTTGGTTGCAACCTTTAACACTCGGTGGGGTTATTCCCTTGGCGACCGGTCCGGCCGCCTGTGCCGGTATCCTTTGGCTCCGGACCATACTCCCCGCCGGCTCGGGTTGGCTGGGTGACGGATCGCCCCTGGATCTCTTGAAGGTGGTGGCGCCGCTGCCCCTGATCATCCTGTGGGTCGCGGTGTTGGGAGTCTTTCTCGAAGGAAAGATCCGAAAGATCAATTGGCGTTTGGAAAACGAGGAAGGGGACCGTTCCGGTACCCGCGGGCACCCGGGCTTTCGAATCACCGCCATCGGTCTCGCTCTTCCCGGCCTTGCTGCGATTCTCGCTGTGATCGGGTCCGTCGGCCCCATCCTCCTAATCCGCTTGTTGATAGGAGGGAAGGAGCCTGCTGTCAGCGTCATTTCAGACCTTCCTTCAATGGAAGGGGGCCTTCTTCCTATCTATCTATGGGTTCTATTGGGGATCGGCTTGGGGGGTGAAGTGGGGCGTTTGATTCGATCTCAGCCCAGGGGATGGGGATGGATCGCCGCGGGGATCCTGGGGGGATTGGTCATAGGCTGGGTTCTCTCATGAGAAAACCGAACCGCCTCATCTTGCTGTGGAAACTCCTGGCCCTGGAAGCCCTCTTCAATCATCAAAGCGGCCAGCGCCGGGGTTGGTTCTATATCCTGGAGGGCTCCATCGAGCGGGCCGCCTGGAGTGATGCGAATCGGCAGGCTCCAGCTCGGCTCAATGTCACACCCCCCTTTGCAGGGCTTCTTCTTGGGATGTGGCGAAAAGATCTCATGGGGGGCCCGAAAAAGGGCGGTGGCCCCTTCCCAGTGGAGACGTTATCCAGTACTTTGAGCGCCCGGGCCGACCGTCTGCTCTGGGGCTCTGTTCAACCGGCCGTTTTCTCGGTGGCGCTGATGCTGGCGCTCTTGGGCGGATCGGGTTCACCTTTGGCGGTGCCGATTCTCTGGATCGTTTTCGTGATAGGATGGCAGGTGTGGGGTTGGCGCCAATCCGATCAGCGGCCAATGGAAGCGCTTATCGGCTTCATCGGATCTCCCCGTTGGGCGATCTGGGAGCGACGGATGGGCCGACTCCGCCGGATCGCCGTCGGCGCCGTGCTGGGTTACTGGATCGCAGGTGGCGAGGGCTCGGGGATGGAACCCTACCGCTATGCCGCCCCCGTGCTGGGATTGATATTCGTTCTCGTTTGGAAGGTTCCTCCATTGAGATGGGGGATTGTGGCCCTGTTCCTCGCTCTGGGATTCGGCCTTTTCATCGGACCCGGAAGTGTGGTTCCTTGAGTCTCATGGGGAAAGCGGTAAGGTTGAGGTAACGCATTCGTGTTTGAATCGGAAGTTCGCGTACCAAATATTCCAGGAATCCACGCCCGGCCCGCGGCTGAATTAGTCAAATATGCCGCGCGCTTCGCCTCCGAGATTTTCTTGGAGGCAAACGATCTGACGATTAATGCGAAGTCGATTATGGGTGTCATGATGCTGGCCGCCGTCACCGGAACGATATTGAAGGTCCGCGCCGTGGGACCCGATGAATCGCAAGCTGTTCAGGGTGTCGTCGATCTGATTTCATCGGGTTTTGGAGAGGAGATGGAGGATGCCCCGGAAGGCGGAACCAAAGCCACCGACTGAGCATATGATCGGTGTTCCGGCGGCTCCCGGTTTTGTAGCCGGACCTGTTTATCTGCTGGACGGTCCCAGCCGTATTATTGTTAAAGAGAGATCGCTCGAACCGCATGAAATCGCCGGCGAGGTCCGCCATTTTCGCAAGGCCCTGCGCCTGGCCCGGGAAGAAATTACCGCCATCTGCAATGGTATTGAATCGCCCGAGGACGCCGGCCTTCAGCTTCTCAACGCCCATGGATTGATTGTTGAAGACCACACCCTGCAGGGGCGCATCATCGACACCATCAAAAATGAGAGAATCGCCGCCGATGGAGCCGTTTATCGCATCTTCATGGAGTATATCACTCATATGGAGGGCACCCCTGGCGAGTATTTTCGCGCCCGCGGTGAGGATATGCGGGATGTCATGCACCGGATCCTCCAACAGCTTCAAGATTGGGAACTCGGGTCGGCGGCCGCCATCCCCCAAGGTGTGATCCTGGTCGCTTCCGAATTGAGCCCGTCCGAGAGTGCTTGCCTCGACCCGCAACGGATCCTGGGTGTTGCCACCGATCATGGGGGAGCGACAAACCATGTGGCGATCATGGCCCGCAACAGGGGGATTCCCGCCGTTCTCGGGCTTGTGAACATTACGACCCGGGTCCAAGCCGGCGACATGATATTGTTGGACGGCAGCCACGGCCGCGTCACCCTCCGCCCGGCCCGTTCCGAGTTAAAGGCGTTTCAGAGATTACAGACCAGGGAATTGAGGATTCGGACCGCCCTTGGGCAGCAAGTCAGGCTGCCTTCCCACACGATTGATTTGCAGAGAATACCCCTCTTCTCGAATATTGAAGCTCCAGATGATGCGGAGCTGGCCTTGAAAGAGGGGGCTGAGGGGATCGGCCTCTATCGAACCGAGTTTCTTTACTCCCGGCATACCGGATGGCCTTCGGAGGAGGAGCAGGTTCGAGCCTACCGCCGTGTGGTTCGAAAGATGAGGAAACGTCCCGTCATCATCCGCACGATGGATGTGGGGGGTGATAAATTTGCGGCCCTCAGCGGTATCGGCCGTGAGAGTAATCCCTTCCTCGGTGTCCGGGGGATCCGTTTCTCACTCATGCATCCCGAAATTTTCCGCACCCAGCTGCGGGCGATCATGCGTGTGGCTGATCAAGGGAATGTCCGCATTCTTTTGCCGATGGTCAGCAATTTGGATGAGGTCAGGGAGGCCAAGCAACTGGTTGGATCGGTGCGCCGCGAAGTGGAACGGGAAGGGGTGGCTGTTCAATCGCTGGCGCTCGGTGTCATGGTGGAAGTTCCCTCCATGGTGATCCTCTCCGATCTCTTGAGCCGTGAAGTTGATTTCCTCAGTATCGGATCCAATGATCTCATTCAGTATGTACTGGCGGCGGATCGAGGGAATGAAAACGTAGCGCATATCTATGATCCTTTCCATCCCGCTGTCTTGCGGGCCATCTATACAACGGTGCAAAGCGGGCACCGGGCCGGCATTTCGGTCTCTTCCTGCGGTGAGATGTCGGGGGATCCAATGGGCGTGTTGGTGCTTCTCGGCTTGGGCATCGACCAGTTGAGTGTGGCTCCCTGGCGCATCAAACCGGTCAAGCAGATCATACGGGCATCGAGCATCAGCCACCTGCGTCATGTGATTGAGCAGGATGCGCTGACCTGCGCCACACCCTCTGAGTTGCGGACGGCGCTGATTCAAGCCTTTCCGGATACGGCGGCGGCGACCTGGGGCAAACCGAACGGATTGTACGATCCCTCTCCTCAAAAATGAGAAGAGGCCGGATGAGGAAACCGTTGAAATGAGAAAGTCGTGGTAGAAAATTCCCGCGGTTCAAACGGCCTCCCGCCGCAGGAACCGATGATCGACCTTGTAAGACGTACACCGGATGATTTTCTCCTTAGTTACAATAAAGCAACCGGCCTGAAGGGCTGGTCTTTGGAGAAGTGGCCTGCCGGACTCCTTATATTGGGAATGGGCGGTTCTGGTATCTCGGGTCTTCTTCTTCAAACGCTCATGGTGAAGGAATGCCCGGTTCCCCTGATCTGGTCACGCGATCTCTTTCTCCCGGCCTATCTCGATGAGAGATGGCTGGTGGTCGCCGTCAGTTATTCCGGCAATACCTGGGAAACATTGAAGACACTACAGGAAGTCGAGGCCCTGGGGCTTCCTTGGCGGGGCCTGGCTTCTGGCGGATCATTAACCGCCAAGGCGCGGGAAGCGGGAGCCCTCATCCATACCCTCGAACCCGGCCTGCCACCACGATCGATGAGCTTGGCCGCCTTAGCGGGGCTCCTCGCTCTCTTCCACCATCTTCTCCCTTCGCTCTCATCCCAGATCGAGGAAACGCGCCGGGAGATGGCGGAGGATATGGTGGATTGGGATCTTCTGGGCCGATCCCGCCTCTCGCCGCCGGAAAAATGCGGCGCGTGGCCGGTCTTTCCGCGTGATCCACACCTCTTGGCCGATTTGCTGGTATCGCGTTTCCCGCTCTTCTACGGTTGGGGAATGGTGGGAGAGGCCGTGGCCTATCGCTGGATGTGCCAGATGGCTGAGAATGCGAAGGTTCCGTCGCATGCCCACCGGCTTCCTGAACTCCTCCACAACGAAATCGTGGCGTGGAAGGAATGGGGTTCCCTGCGGCCGGCGCCGGTCCTTTTGCGGATCGACACGGAGGCTCGGCCGGTGGTCGATGCGGCCGGCACCCCGTGGGATCGTGTCTGGCGGGAACTGGAAGGGGCCGGTATCGAAGCCTGGTCCATCCCGGCCGCCGGCGGATCCCTGCTGTCCCGTTCCTTGCGCCAGGTCTTGCTGGGTGACGCCGTGAGTGTCTTGTCGGCCCGCCGCCGGCGGGTGGCCGCGACACCGGTTCCCGCAATTGAAAGGCTGAAGGCGGAAAGATAGAGCAAGAGCCGCTGTTCATTTCCGGGGGCGGCACTCTTTAACATTGATGGAGGTTCAACAAAGATGAGTTTGGCACCCAAGGATTTTATTGCGATTATTCCCGCGGCCGGTATTGGAACCCGACTGAGGCCCCATACACACACTCTTCCCAAAGCGCTGATCAATGTCGCGGGCCGTCCCATCCTGGCTCACATACTGGATGCGCTGATCCAACAGGGAATTAAACGCTATGTCCTGGTTGTCGGTTATATGGGTGATCGGATCCGCGAGTATATTGATGAACGTTACGAAATCGATGTGGAATTTGTGGAACAGGAAACCCGCAGGGGTCTTGGGCATGCGATTTATATGACAAAAGATATCGTAGGCTCCCATCCGTCGCTTATCGTTTTGGGCGATACGATTGTACAAACGGACTACGCCGCCTATCTGAATCCCAATGAAATCGTTATCGGCGTGAAGGAGGTGGAAGACCCCCGGCGGTTCGGTATTGTCGAAATCGCCGACGGATATGTCCAACACCTCGTCGAGAAACCCGAACAGCCGACGAGCAACCTCGCCATCGTCGGCATCTATGGAATCCGCCACACGGACCGGCTCTTCAAGGCCCTGGGCGGGCTCATTGAGGACGGAAAGACGACCAAGGGTGAATTCCAACTGACCGATGCCCTCGAAAAGATGATGCAGGATGGGGCGAAGATGACGGTCCAACTCGTGAGCGGATGGTTTGATTGCGGAAAGCCGGAGACGCTGCTTCAGACCAACCGGCATCTGCTGGAGGGGGTCACCCCGCCGATTCCGCGCCCCGGCGTTG
The DNA here is from genome assembly GCA_018831195.1 of Candidatus Eisenbacteria bacterium. Lineage (NCBI taxonomy): Bacteria > Candidatus Eiseniibacteriota > Candidatus Eiseniibacteriota bacterium. Next base: position 112,346 of record JAHJDP010000018.1, read on the forward strand.
TCTTTGTGCCCCCGGTCTTTGTGGATAGCAAAGCGGTCGTGGAGCAATCGATCCTGGGTCCTTATGTTTCGGTGGCCCGCGGCGCCATCGTCCGGGGCTCGATCCTCCGTGATTCGATCGTCACCGAAAATGCGACGGTGGAAGATATCATTCTCGAGAACTCCGTCATCGGCGAAAATGCGGTGGTCCAAGGAACCTGCCAGAGCCTCAATGTGGGGGATTCCTCGGAGATCAGACCCTCATGAGGCCCCTCTGACTCTTTTCCCGGCGGAATGAAGAAGTCCCTCCCGGCCGATAAAGGGATTTTCAACCCCCTTGAACCGAACCTCCTTATCGCGGTATGCTGATTAACTGGCTGTCGTAAGAATTGGGAGGAGGAATTGATGAAGCAATACAACTTGTTCACGAGTGAATCCGTCGCCGCCGGCCACCCCGATAAAGTAGCCGATCAGATCAGTGATGCGATTCTCGATGCCTATATCGCCCAAGACGATCATAGTCGTGTCGCCTGTGAAGTGATGGTGACGACCGGAATGGTTTTGGTTTCCGGGGAGATCTCATCACGCGCCCAGGTGGATATCAGAGCGATTGTTCGCAGGACTATTGCTGAAATCGGGTATACCGATCCGTTCTGTCGCTTTGAGGCGGATAGCTGTTGTGTCTTGATCAGCATCGATGAACAGAGCCCGGATATCACAATGGGCGTTGTCAAAAAAGATGAATCAAAACAGGGCGCCGGTGACCAAGGGATGATGTTCGGATTCGCATGTGATGAAACACCAGAGTTCATGCCTCTGCCCATCGTTCTTTCCAATGCATTGATCCGCAAGTTGAATGAGATCCGGAATCAGAAGAAGGTCGATTATCTACGGCCTGACGGCAAGGCTCAGGTCACCGTGATCTATGATGGTTTTAAACCGGTGAGAATTGGGGCGGTTGTTCTCTCCACCCAGCATAATGAGACGGTATCCATCAAGCAGCTGCGCAAGGACATGAAAGCGCTCGTGATCGACCCTGTTCTTCCCAAAAAGCTGGTTGATGCCAAGATGAAGATCCATATCAACCCGACGGGACGCTTTGTTCTGGGCGGTCCGCATGCCGATACCGGTTTGACCGGCCGGAAGATCATTGTTGATACCTATGGCGGTGTCGGACGCCATGGCGGCGGCGCCTTCTCCGGCAAAGATCCCTCGAAGGTGGACCGGAGCGCGAGCTACGCCGCGCGCTGGGTGGCAAAGAATGTTGTCGCCGCCGGATTGGCCAGCCGCTGTGAAATCCAGCTGGCCTATGCCATCGGGATTTGTGAACCGGTCAGCGTTAGGGTAGAGACATTCGGCACCGAGACGATCCCCGTATCAGAAATCGAGTCGAAAATCCGCAAGGTTTGGGATCTGACGCCTTACGGCATTATCCGCGATCTGAAGCTGAGAAGACCGATTTATAGGAAGACGGCGGCATACGGGCACTTCGGACGCAACGAACCGGAGTTTACCTGGGAGAAGCTGGATCGGGTCAAGGCCCTGAAAGGTTGAAACGTTTCTCTCGCCGGGGATCAAAGATCCCCGGCTGAACCACTGATGGAAAGCTACGATCACTCTGCAGGAGATAAGCATGAATTGTGATATCCATGATCCAAAACTGGCCTCCGCAGGCCGTCAGCGTATTCTTTGGGCCGACCGTAACATGCCCGTTCTCAAACGGATCCGTGAACGGTTTGATAAAGAAAAGCCGCTCGATGGTTATACAATAGGCGCCTGTCTCCACGTTACGACAGAGACGGCCAACCTCATGCGCACATTGAAGGCGGGAGGCGCCAGGGTTCTGCTTTGCGCCAGCAATCCCCTCAGCACGCAGGATTCCACCGCGGCGAGTCTGGTTGAGGATTATGGCATCGAAGTATTTGCTATCCGAGGCGAAGACCGAGACACCTATTATAAACATATACAATCGGTTATTTCCGCGGGATGTCATGTCACGATGGATGACGGCGCGGATGTCGTCAGCACACTTCACAGCGACGGGGCCAAGTATGCCGCGTCGGTTCTAGGGGGCACCGAAGAGACAACAACGGGTGTGATCCGTCTTCGGAGCATGGAGAAGGACAGCGTTCTGAAGTACCCGATCATCGCCGTGAATGATGCGATTACCAAACATTTCTTCGACAATCGTTACGGCACCGGGCAATCGACAATCGACGGCGTCCTGCGGGCCACTAATATGCTCATCGCCGGATCGACGGTGGTCGTGGCCGGATATGGCTGGTGCGGACGGGGTTTGGCCTATAAAGCCCGTGGGATGGGGGGGCATGTTATCGTCACCGAGGTCGATCCGTTCCGGGCCTTGGAAGCCTCGATGGACGGATTCCGCGTTCTCCCGATGAAAGCGGCTGCGCCGATCGGGGATCTCTTTGTCACGGTGACCGGGGATTGTTCTGTTATCCGGAAAGAACATTTTGAAATGATGAAAGACGGCGCCGTGGTTGCCAACTCAGGCCATTTCGATGTTGAACTTGATCTTGTGCAACTCGGCGAGATGGCGGTAAAAAGAGAAATGGCTCGTCCACTTGTTGAGGGAATGACCCTTGCCAATGGAAGAACGATCTTTGTTCTTGCTGAGGGGCGGTTGGTCAACCTGTCTGCGGCGGAAGGACACCCTGCTTGCGTCATGGATATGAGTTTCGCTAATCAGTCGCTGTCCGCCGAATATATCATCAAAAACCACGAAAAACTCGAGCGGAAGGTTTACCCTGTCCCAAAGGAGATGGATCGGTATATCGCCAGTCTTAAGCTGGAGACGTTGGGGATAGAAATCGACACCCTGACACCGGAACAGGTAAAGTATCTCTCCTCATGGGATATGGGAACCTGATACACTCCCGACCGGGCGATCGCCGCCGAGAGATTTGACTGGGGATGATATCACGTGGGCGAGGGAACGCCGGGATGGCCAGATCAAATGCCAAGAGAGAGGGGGACAGGGGCCGCAGTCTGACATTGGCCCTCCTGTTGGGTGCCCTCACCGCACTCACCGGTCTCAGCCTCCTCACCGTCAATGATCCCACTTTGGGGCGAACGCCCTATGCCGGACTCCCTTCAAACCTGGCTGGCTATTTTGGCATTATCGTGGCCGATTTCTGGATCCGACTTGTCGGCCGGACCGTTATTTGGGGTCTTTTACCGCTGAGCCTCGTCTGGTCCCTTCGGTTGGCGTGGAGTTGGTTTCGCTTGCGCCTCGGCCGATCCTCTCTGGCCTATATCTTTTTTCTTATCATGACCTGTGTGGCCGGAGCCTCTCTGTTCACCACGGAGGATCCCTGCCGGTGGGGGAGTACGGGAAGAGCCGGTCTGGAAATTTTATCGGTCTTTGGTCCCGGTGGCGCCCCAATCGTCGCCGTGACCCTCTGGTTAATCCTTCTGGCCGCCACCCTCCGGCTTATCGTGCCGCAACCGATACAAGAGGCGCTGTCGCGGCAGGCAACGCTGGGGCTCTCATGGGTCGTCAATCTGGTCATCGCGGGCCTTTCATCCTTGGGACGAGTGCTTTCCAGTGCCGTCCTTCGTCTCTTTGATCGCTATTCTCCTGCTCACCCCCCCACTCAAGCGAGCGGCTCAACACGGGGATCGAAAGGTGGGAAGAAACGCTCCCGGCCCAGCCGCGGCGAACTCCTGCAGGGGCCAAACGGAGCAGAAGAGGTGGCGGTAACGGGGGGTGAGGCGCCTCGGATTGTTGTCCCCCAGATGGTTACGGGAACAAGAGAGCCGGAAGAGGATCTTCTCACGGGATCCGATAGGGAATTGAAGCCCCAACGACTCAGCGGGCCCTTTCCATTGCCTTCTCTAGACCTTCTCACCGATTCGCCGCCTGGCGAGGGGCAGGTCGATCGCGAGGAAATTTTTCAAAAAAGCCAGCTCCTTGAAAGGGTCCTTGGCGAATTCGGGATCGTGGGTGAAGTAGGCGAGGTCCATCCCGGACCGGTTATTACACGGTACGAATTCACACCTGGATCCGGAGTCCGGATCGCTCAGATCGTCAGCCGGGCGGATGATATTGCCTTGGCCCTTAAGGCCTCCCGGGTCCGCCTTTTGGCGCCGATTCCAGGAAAGGCGGCTGTCGGGATCGAAGTTCCCAACGCCCATCCGGCCACGATCTATCTGAAAGAAGTGGTATCCACCGATCTTTTTCTTCGTTCCAAGGAACCGCTTCTCATCACGCTGGGGAAGGATATTGCGGGCCATCCCTTTTGCGCGATGCTGGACCGAATGCCCCATCTCTTGGTCGCCGGGACGACCGGGTCGGGCAAAAGCATGTTTCTTCACACCATCATCATGTCGCTTCTTCTCAGGCGGACACCCGATGAGGTGCGCTTCATACTGATTGATCCGAAACGATTAGAGTTCACGCCCTACAACGGGATTCCTCACCTTCTCGCGCCGGTGGTCACCGACGCCCGCGAAGCTTCCCGCATCCTGATTTGGCTTCTCAGAGAAATGGACCGCCGGTACCTGATCTTTGCGCGCCTCGGGGTTCGCAATATACAAGGGTATCGTGATCTCCCTCCCACCGATGACGACGATGAGCCGCGCGAGATTCTTCCGATGTTGGTCGTTATTGTCGATGAGTTGGCCGATCTGATGATGACGGGGACGCATGAAATAGAAAACGCCATCACGAGACTGGCCCAGATGGCCCGTGCCGTGGGGATCCATCTCGTTTTGGCGACGCAAAGGCCGTCCGTCGATGTCCTGACCGGCATTATCAAGGCGAATTTCCCCGCCCGGATCGCCTTCCAGGTCGCCAGCAAGACCGATTCCCGGACGATACTCGATTCCAATGGCGCTGAGAGCTTGCTGGGAGCGGGCGACATGCTTTTCATACCGCCCGGCAAATCACAGGCCCACCGCCTGCACGCTCCCCTCATCCCCGATGAAGACCGCGATGCGATCATCGCCTATCTCCAGGAGTTGGCCTCGTCTCAGCCGGAGGGCGCCATGACCCTATTGGATGAAAAGGCGCTGTCAGAAGAGGTTCCGAACGATGCCGATGAAGATTCCCTGCTCGATGACGCCAAGAGGATCGTTATCCAGCACCAGCAAGGCAGCACATCCCTCCTTCAGCGCAAACTTCGAATCGGTTATACAAGGGCCGCGCGACTGATCGATATGTTGGAGCGCCGCGGAATCGTCGGGCCGTTCGAGGGTAGTAAGGCCCGTGAAGTTCTTATCGATAGGGAAAATCTGGAGACTGAGATTGTGCGGGATGCCTGATAGGATGACAAGTCGCGGCCGAATTCATGTGTGGACCCTCTGTTTCACATTATTGATCTGCCTCTATTCCGCGGATCCCTCGCCGGCGGCGGATGTGATGGATGAGGAAACATGGCAGGACGGCCCTGCTCTCTTTAACAAAACGAGAGAGTGGATTCTGGCCTTGCCTTCATTGGAGGTGCCTTTTACCCAGATTAACCGGTGGACCGGGTGGGGCGACGAGGCGCCCGATACGGCGCGTGGCGTTCTGTATTTGGAACGGCCCTGCTGCTTCCGGCTGGAATATGATGAACCGGCCGGTCACGCCATTGTCTGCGATGGGGAATCGCTGTGGACCTATGTCCCTGAATTGGAGCAGGTTATCCGGACCCCCGTGCCGGAAGAGGGGATCGGGGCCGGGGATCTCTTTCTCTGGTTGCTTCGATCGGCGCATCCCGATTCCTTTGCGGTTCTTGTGGATCCGCCGGTCTACCGCCTCGGGGTTGAACCGCCGGCCGAGATCGGCTGGAGGGAGTTGGAGATCCTGATCGACATCAATGACGGATCGATTGCCGGATATTATTACGAGGACCTTCAGGAGAACCGAACGGCATTCCAATTTGCTGTCTTCAAAACCGTCCCCCGCGGAGGGCGCGAAGCCTTCCGATTTATAAGTCCGCCCGGGGTAGAGGTTGTCGATGTCGAATAATCCCCCCAAAACCCTCGCGGTGGTGACGTTGGGCTGTCCCAAAAACCAGGTCGATTCGGAGGTCATGGCCGGTGCGCTGCATCTCGATGGGTGGCGGACGGTGGCCGAGGTGGAACAGGCGAGCATGGTCGTCATCAATACATGCGCTTTCCTCTCCTCCGCTGTCGAAGAATCGATGGAAACCATCCGGTCGATCGCGGCGTTGAAAGAAACAGGCTCGCTCCGGCATCTCATTGTCGCCGGTTGTCTTCCCCAACGGGTCGGCGAGGAGCTCTTGCGGGAGGTGCCCGAGGTCGATTACCTCATCGGGACGGGCGCCTTGGGACGGATTGTCGATATCTGCCGATCGATCGAGGCCGGGTGCGAGGTGAGGGGAGCGGTTCTGGGAGGCTTGGATCGTTTGGATATCCCCTGGTCCAAACGCGCCGTGATCTCAGGTCCCTCGGCCTATCTGAAGATTTCGGAAGGATGCGACCGCTCCTGTTCCTTTTGCATTATTCCCGATCTCAGGGGGTCGCAGCGGAGTCGTTCCCCTCAGGAGATCGTGGAGGAGGCCCGGAGGCTCGTGGGCAGCGGGGTTCGGGAGCTTATCCTCATCGGACAGGATACGACCTCTTATGGAAGGGATCTTCCCGGATCCCTCGAACTCGTGGATCTGCTCGAGGCCCTGCAGGATGTTGAAGAGGCTCGATGGATACGGATCCTTTATACTCATCCGGCGGGATGGAACGACCGGCTCATCGAGGCGCATCGGGATCTGGAGACGGTTCTTCCCTATATCGATATGCCGATTCAGCACACGGATGATTCCATCCTCAAACGAATGCAACGGGGGGTCACTCATGCCCGAACCCGCGATCTGATTCATGAAATGCGGGCGCGGATACCCGATCTGACCTTGAGAACGACTCTGCTCTTGGGGTTCCCCGGTGAAACCGATACGATCTTTCGGGGTCTATTAGAAGAGATAGACCGGACTCCGTTTGACCGGCTTGGTGTCTTCCCCTACAGTCCCGAACCGGGTTCCCCGGCGGCCTTGCTGCAGGGGCAGGTCCCGTCTGATGTCGCTGATGAGCGCTGCCGGGTGGTTATGGAGAAACAACAATCGATCGCCTTGAGCCGGCAACAGAAGCGGCTGGGAGCTGTTCTGCCGATTCTCATTGAGAGCGTCGAAGAGGGGGGCGAGAGTGGCATCGGAAGAAGTCCGGGCGAAGCCCCTGAAATCGATGGCGACGTTTTGGTTCGATCCGATAAAAAACGACCCCTCTCGGTCGGAGAGATAGTTGACGCCGCCGTGGTTGCTGTTGGATCGTATGACCTGGAAACCGAAAGAGTGAATTAGAGGGAAGAGGTGAAGGCATGATCAGCCCGTCCAGGCACGTCGCACGATACTGTATTCTAGGATTCGTTACGCTGATTCTTTTCACGGGGCGGTCGAGCGCTGACTTCCAATCGGTTACGACGAATCTTGGGATTCTCAAAGAGCTGACCTTGAGGTCTCTTGGCGCGGCTCTCGATTCTCTCTCCATTGAGCCCGGCGGTGAGATATACATTCGATCCGGCGCCTATCATGAAACGAATTGGCTGGTGGCCGAATCGATGGCGGAGCTGCTTCAGCAAAGGGGATGGAAGCCGGTGATCCTGGATATGGGATCTCCCTCGGCGCCCGCGGCCGGTCCCGCGCATGATCCCGCGGCGTCCGAGGAAGGGGGGGCGCCGGTGGAAGAGGCGACCGATGGAGAGACAACCGATGAGGGGGGGGTGAACCTCGATGACGAGGAAGGGTCTGACGCGACGGATGGCGGGACCGACGGCGTGGATGAATTCGGCGAAATGACCAGCGAGGAGGATGGAGCAGAAGGCGCCCTAATCGAAGAGGGCGGTGATTCCGGGCTTGAAGAAGATCTGACGGCCGGGGAAACCTCAGAAACTCCTGAACCCGAAACGCGAACGGGCCGGAAAATAAAAACATCAGAAGAGGCGCCGACGCCCCAGGCGACGCCCCTGCAGCCCCTGCTCATACCGGCACGGGAGATCAAGGGAGAGGTTCTACAATTCCGAGTGCTCGATATGGGGATAACTTATCCCTCGAGCCGCCGGGCGATGATCCTGCTGGGACCCCGGAATATCACACGGTTGGGAAGCGCTCATCTGAGAATCACTCATTTGGAAGAACCCTCGGGTATCATCAAGGGCGTTGTCGACACCGAGCAACACACTGTGGATCAATTCCCCGGCCGATGGCAGCCCTATGTTGAGGGAAGCAAATATCCCTTCGCGCGGCCGGTGATTCAGCCGGCGGTGTGGGGGCAATTGGTGGAGCCAGTCGCCGTCGTCGCCATTGTGTCAGGCCTGGTTTATCTTTTTTATGCCAATCAAAATTAACATTGGGTCGCGCCTTGCCGGCGGGTTGGCGCTTCTTTTCGCCGTCTCCCTGCTGATCTCAGGGTGTGGGGGCAGCCACGGCGGCAAGACAGAGAGTCATCTCCCGGTCCTCGATGAACTGATCCGCGCCCGGCGGGATTATGATAAGGGCCATTACAGCGACGCCGTGCTCTCATTGGCGCAATTCACCGATCGCCACCCGGGCAGCCGCTTTATGGATGAGGCTCTCTTTAAATTGGGCAAATCCCACCAGTATATCGCTGAGTATCTCCTGGCGACCGATTCGTTCCGGAGGATACTCGATGATTATCCCCAGAGCGAATGGTTGGAGGAAGCGACCTATGAGCTGGGCCGGAGCGCCTATTTGGGCTCGAAAGGTCCAGATTACGATCAGGAAGCAACCTACGACGCCATCAGCACTTTCCGCCTCTATCTGAGACAGTATCCCGAGGGGAATTTTGTTAAAGACGTGGAGGAATTGCTCTTTATTTGTGAGGATCGCCTCGTTCGCAAGGCTTATATCAGCGGCGACACCTATTTAAAAGTACACCGCATGGAGCCGGCCCGCTTCTATTTTGATAAGGGGATCGCCATCCGGAGCGACGTGCCCGCTGCAGCCGATTGCCTGCTGGGTCTAGCAAGATCATACAAGATTGAAAAGAAACCCATTAAGGCGCTGGAAGCTTTCGAACGTCTTCAAATCTGGCTGGAGGGGGAAGGGGCGAATCTGTTGGAGGCCGAGAAACATGACCGACTTTTGGAGAGTATCGCCAACGAGATGAACAGCCTGACGGTGGGGGAGGAGATCTTTCCGCCGGATTCGATGACGGAGTGACGATGACCGAGGTTGATCCCCGGAACCGGATGTCACGTTTGGGGATTTTGGGGGGGACGTTCGACCCGCCCCATATCGGCCACCTCATCCTCGCGGACCAGTGCCGCCAGGCCCTTCGGCTGGACAGCCTCCTCATTCTTCCCGCCGGCATGCCGCCGCACAAGAATCCGGATCACATAACACCCTTCCAACACCGCGCCGCCATGGCGCGGCTGGCCTTTCCTGAAAGCGAAGGATATGCGATCGAACCTCTGGAGGGGGAGCGGAAGGGGCCCAGCTATACCGTCGAGACGCTGCGGGCGCTCTACGCTCGCGGGGGTGGCCGCTGCTCTTTTTGGCTTTTAATGGGCAGCGATTCGATGGCTGAACTGGAAACTTGGAAGGAGCCGGAAGCTATCGTCAGTTTTTGCCGACTGGGTGTCTACGGACGCCCCCTTTATCATATTGATGGATTGAAAAAGCAGTGGCTTGCCCATGTCGATTCAGTCGAGGGTCCTCTCGTCGACATCTCCTCAACGCAAATCCGTCAGATGGTTCGCGCCGGGAAAAGCTTGAATTTCCTCGTTCCTGAAAGGGTTCGGAAATACATTCTGACCCATGGTCTGTATGCTGGAAAATCTCCGGCGGGCGCCAACGGATAAACATTTCACAGCAGGGGGGATAGTGACGCTTCCGAAAAATCCCGCTGCGGCCGTCTATATTGTGGACGGCACCGCCCTTGTCTACAGGGCGCATTACGCCTTCATCTCCAACCCGCTGCGAACGGGCAAAGGGCGGGATGTCAGCGCCCTTTTCGGCTTTATCAATACGATCTTTCATCTTATTCGAGAAGTGAAAGCTGATTCCATGATGGTCATGTTTGACACAAAAGGTCCGACCTTTCGTCATGAAATGTTTAAAGAGTATAAGGCGACCCGTCCCGAAGTGCCCCCGGAGATCATTGATCAGATCCCTGACGTCAAGCGGTTCCTGGACATCGCAGGGATACCGCGTTTGGAGGAAGCGGGGATGGAGGCGGATGATCTGATCAGCTCCTTCTCGGAAAAATGTGCAAGAGTTGGGAAGGAGACGGTGATCGTCTCCGCCGACAAAGATCTCATGCAGCTGGTGGGGCCGAAAACCTTTCAGTATATCCCCGCGAAAGGAAGAGAGCCCGCCCGATGGATGGGGCCGCAGGATGTCGAGGAAAAGTGGGGTGTTCCGCCCCAGCAGCTGCGCGACTTTCAGGCCTTGGCTGGTGATCACGCTGATAATGTGCCGGGTGTGTCCGGCATCGGTCCGAAGACGGCGGTTCAGCTGCTGAAGCAATTTCATGGTTTGGATGAGATCTATGGGCATCTCGAAGCGATTCCGAGTTCCGCCGTCCGCAAAAAACTCGAAGCTGGAAGGGAATCCGCCTATTTGAGCCGGGAACTCGTGACCCTGCGCCGGGATCTCCACTTGGGGATCGATTTCAAAGAACTGAAAATTGCGCCACTGGAGGAACAACCGGAACTCAGATCATTCTTGCGGGAGTTTGAGTTCCGTCGTCTCGAAAATTCTCTGGGCGGCGCACTATCCGTTGAAACACCGTCTCCACGATCTCCTTCGTTTTCATCGGCGACTCCGGTCATCGCCACGGTCGAAGCATTGAAGCTATGGGCTGAAAGAGTGGCCGCCTCCTCCTCACCGCTCGGATTGGCGGCCCCGGGGACAGACGAGATTCCCTTCACCGCGAATCTTACGGGATTGGCATTTTCCCAGCTGGGAGGAGAGCAAGCCGCATTTGTTAAAGTGGGGATAGGATCGGGCGGGATCCCCGGCGATAAGGCGGGGAAGATACTGAGTCCTCTTTTCAGCGATCGAAACCGCCTTAAGGTGGGACACGATTTCAAACGATTGATTCATCTTTTACAAAAGATCAAGATCGAACTCTCCCCGCCCTATTTTGATACCCAGGTCGCTTCTTATGTCCTGGATCCGTCCCGCCGTCACGATATCGGATCCCTTTCCAAGGAATTTCTCAACCGGGTTCTACAAACTCCCGACGCCGGGAAAACGGGGGATCTCTTCTCGACGGCTCTATCAGAAGATTCGATCTCCGCGACCATGGAGGAGGCGGAGGCGGTCCTCCTGCTTTATCCGATCTTGGAGCGGGAATGCCGGAGCCGGGAGCAGGAGCAGCTGCTGCAGAAATTGGAGCTGCCGCTGGTTTCTATCTTGGCGCGGATGGAGAGTGTCGGTATTGCCCTTGATGTCCCGGTGCTGGAGCGGATGCGATCCGATTTGCAGGTTGAGCTCAACCGACTGGAGGGTCAGGCGACAAAGGCGGCCGGAATCGAGTTCAATCTGAACTCCCCATCACAGCTTCGCGAGATTCTCTTTGACCAATTGAAACTCCCGACCGGTAAAAAGACCAAAACCGGTTATTCGACGGACTCGGGTGTCCTGGAGGGATTGGCTGGATTACATCCGCTCCCCGGAATCTTGCTCGAGTATCGGCAGCTCTCCAAATTGCAATCGACTTATGTCGAGGTTCTACCGCGATTGGTCGATCCTGTCACTCATCGTCTCCACGCCCTGTTCCATCAGACGGTCACCGCGACGGGACGCCTCTCCTCAAGCCATCCCAATCTTCAAAATATACCCATCCGAAGCGAACTCGGACGGAAAATCCGAAAAGCCTTCGTGGCTTCGCCGAAAGGCTGGGTCTTCCTCTCTGCCGATTACTCACAAATCGAACTCCGCCTTCTGGCGCATCTCTCTTCCGATGACTACCTCCTGGAAGCCTTTCATTCGGGAGATGATATCCACAAAGCCACCGCCTGCCGGGTCTTCGGCGTCACGCCGGACCAGGTCGACGGTTCGCTTCGCGCCAGAGCCAAAATCGCCAATTTTGGGATTATCTATGGGATGGGTCCCCAGCGGCTGGCCGTTGAAATGGGGATTCCCATCGCCGATGCAAAGAGGTTTATCGAGGAATATTTGGAGAAGCTGCCCGGTGTCCGCAATTATCTCACCTCGATCGTCGAGGAGGCCCGGCAGAGAGGATTTGTTGAAACCATCGCCGGCCGCCGGCGCTACCTGCCTGATCTTCAGCTCGACAAGGGGCGTCTCCGCTCGCAGGCCGAACGGATGGCGATCAACACACCAATACAGGGTTCGGCCGCTGATTTGATTAAACAGGCGATGGTCGGTGTCCAGAGGGAATTGGCGGCCCGGCATCTGAAAAGCCGCCTGGTCCTTCAAATTCATGATGAGTTGTTGTTGGAAATCGCCCCGGATGAGAAGGATCGTGTGGGGGATTTGATTCGCCGCGAGATGGAGGGCGCCGCCCTGCTAACGGTCCCTCTCGTCATCGAGGAGGGTTGGGGGGAAACCTGGTGGGACGCACACGCCTAAAGGATCTGAGGCGCGCGATGCGAGTCGGAGTGACCGGGGCGATCGGTTCCGGCAAAACGTTTTTTGCCTCTGCGTTGTCCGAAGACCCTCGCATTCGCCGGCTTGATGCCGACCGGATCGGACATGAGGCCCTGCAACCCGGCAGCTCCCTGCTTCCCCGCATCATTGCGCAATTTGGACGAAAGATCCTGGATCGGTCGGGTGGTGTCGATCGCCGCCGATTGGCGGCCGAAGTCTTTTCAAGACCGGCCAGGGTCGAAGAGCTGAATGCCATCGTCCATCCATGGCTTTTGGCGACGCTCAAACGCCGGATCACGCGGTTGAATCATCGTCCCGGGATTGATATCGTCGTGTTGGATGCCGCCTTGCTGTGTGAATCGGGCATCGCGTCAATGATGGACCGCGTGGTTGTGCTGGAGGCGGCGGAGGCGAAGCGGCATCTCTGGCTTGAGGAGCGAGGGTACTCCTTGACGCAGATTCTCGGCCGGGAGTCGGCTCAGTGGACGCCGGAGAAGAAGAAACAGCTGGCGGATATTGTGGTCAAGAATGACGGAACGGAGAAGGACCTTCAATTTCAGGCCCATCGATTGGCTCGTATCTGGTTGCGAGCGCTCCAGACCCGCGAATGAAGGAGGGGGATCATGAGTATCGAAGTTTTAAAAATCGTGGAGGCCGGTCGGGAGCGGTTGGGCAGCTTGAGAGGTTACCTTTGACCTCGATAAACTATCGGAAGAGCAAAAAGAATTAGAAAAAAAGATGGGTGAGCCCGGATTTTGGGATCAGCCGCAGGGCGCTCAGGAAGTGATGCAGCGGATGAAGGTGCTGAGCCGGCTCCAGGAATCTTGGAGCAATTTGAACAAACGTTTGGAAGATCTCGGCGTCATGCAGGATCTCATCACCGAGGAAGGCGGCGAGAACGCCGACCTCGAGGCCGAGCTTGCGCGGGAGTGTTCCCGATTTCAGCAGGACCTGGAAGAGTATGAACTGACAACCCTCCTCGACGGGCGTTTCGACGAGGGCAATGCCATTGTACAAATTCACTCAGGCGCCGGGGGAACAGAGAGCCAAGATTGGGCGGAGATGCTTCTTCGGCTCTATCTGCGCTGGATGGAGCGCCGGGGATATGAAACATCCGTCTTGGATTACCAGCCGGGGGAAGAGGCCGGCATCAAGGATGCTACGGTGGAAGCCAAGGGCGCCTATGCCTTCGGGTACTTGAAGGCGGAAAACGGCGTACACCGACTGGTCCGCATCTCGCCTTTTGACGCCAGCAAACGCCGGCATACTTCATTCGCAAGTGTTTATGTTTACCCCTCAGTCGATGAGGAGATCGAGGTGGAGATCAACGAGTCGGATCTTAGGGTGGATACCTATCGAGCCAGCGGCGCCGGCGGGCAACATGTCAATAAAACCGATTCCGCCGTCCGGATTACACATTCACCGACCGGGATTGTCGTGCAATGCCAGTCGGAAAGGTCTCAGCATCGGAACCGCGAATCGGCGATGCGGATCCTCCGGGCTCGGCTCTTCCACCACCTTCAGGAACAGGAGCGAAAAAAGCGGGAGGTGCTTGAGGCCTCAAAGAAGGATATAGCTTGGGGGAGCCAAATCCGCTCGTACGTTTTTCATCCGTATTCGATGGTTAAAGACCATAGAACGGGAAAGGAGATTGGGAATGTACAAGCCGTCATGGACGGCGAGATCGATCCCTTTATACATGCTTGGTTGAGATCGGCGACAGCCAGAGCTGAAGGTGGGAAGAAAGGCTAGCCGGCCGATTGACCGAACCGGCTGGTTGGCTGACAAGCTTGACTATTAAGGAGGCATCTTGAAGGTTGATCCACATATCTTTCGTGAATACGATATTCGCGGTATTGCAGCCCTTGAGCTGACGGATGATCTCGCCGTGGCCGTTGCCAGAGCTTATGGAACCGTCATGGTCCGCGAGGGGCGCCGGCGGATAGCCCTCGGACGCGATGTCCGTGAATCTTCACCACGATTGCTGGAACGTTGGGCAGAGGGGCTTCAATCCTGCGGGCTCACCATTCTTGATGTCGGTGAGGTGCCTACTCCGGCCCTCTATTACGCCATCGTTCATCTCGAAGCCGACGGCGGCGTCATGATAACGGGAAGTCATAATCCGATCGAATACAACGGTTTCAAAATGTGCAGGGGAACCTCCTCGGTCTGGGGCAAGGAAATCCAAGAATTGAAGCGGCGGCTGGAAAGTGGAGATATCGATTCGGGTCGGGGATCCCGGGAAGCCCACCAGATCCTGCCCAGCTATATTGAAATGGTCATCTCCAAGACGAAACCTCTGCGGCCCCTCAAAGTCGTTCTCGATGCGGGAAATGGAACGGGTGGGCTGGCTGCACCGGAGATTTTCAGAAGGCTGGGTCATGAGATCATCACTCTCTACTGTGAACCCGATGGAAGATTTCCCAACCACCAACCCGATCCGACGGTGGAAGCCTACATGCAGGATCTGAAGCGGAAGGTGGTTGAAACCGGCGCCGATCTGGGTGTTGGCTATGACGGCGATTCGGACCGCATCGGCGCGATCGATGAAAAGGGCCGGATGGTCTGGGGGGATCAGCTCCTGGCCCTTTACGCCCGGGACATCCTGACCCGGTTGCCGGGGGCCAAGTTTATCTATGATGTGAAGTGCAGCCAGGCCCTCGAGGAGGATATCAGGGCGCATGGCGGACTTCCAATCATGTGGAAAACCGGGCATTCCCTGACGAAGGCCAAAATGAAGGAAGAGGGAGCGCCGGCCGCCGGTGAGATGTCCGGTCACATGTTCTTCTCCGAGGATTTCTATGGGTATGACGACGCGATTTACGCCTCGGCGCGTCTTGCGGCGATTTTGGCTCGAACGGAGCGGAAGCTTTCCGAACTCGTGGACAGCCTGCCATCCTATAAAAGCAGCCCGGAGATCCGTATTGAATGTACCGATGAGGATAAATTCCGTATCGTGGAAGAAGTCGGCAAGGAATTCGCCGCGAAATATGATGTTCTGGCGATCGACGGAAGCCGCGTGCAGTTCGGTGATGGATGGGGGCTGATCCGGGCTTCTAATACGCAGCCGGTGCTCGTACTGAGGTTCGAAGCGAAAACCGAGCAGCGCTTGGCGGAGATCAGGGAGGAGTTTCATTCGCGGCTTTCCCGCTATCCGATGGTCAAGTGGGAGTAGGCCCGGTGATTTCATAGAGTTAGGGAGCGCCCAACCCATTCGGTTTGGGGGCAAAGGGACTTGACATAGAGGGGGGGCTGGAGTAGCGTGCCGTTTAACGATATCCGTCAATCCAAAACTTGCCCGGGGTTGGGAATGAATCAAAGGGGTGGGCACAGGAGACGGGCAGGATTTCTAATGAACACTCCATATATCGGCTCAAAGCCAAGGGAATCGGCGATTCCCCAGGGCCTACGCCGCAAAGTTTTCAATTGGATTCCCCGGCTTGTCGGTCTCGGCATCATTATATCTTTAATGGTCTTCAGCGCCTGCGAAGAAGACCTGCCGCCGGCCCCCGACGAGACGATCACAAACGTTATCCCCGTTCTCTATCTCACCCAGGAAGACCTGGAGCAAAATCATATTGAGCTGAACGGGGAAGCGATCGATCAGGAATGGGGCGGTCCCCTGCAGCCGGGTCGCGAATTTCATCAAATCCGACTCTCTGCCGAGAATGGCGCCGGAGATCCGGGGCCTCCGATCTATGTCTCCCTCAAGGCGATCTACACTGATGATGATCTTTTCCTTCTGGTTCGCTGGCCGGACCGGTCCTTGAATACTCAGAAGGATTTCATGATGTATGCGGGTCCCGATCTTCCCCGGCGGGAGCTGTACTGTACTCCCGAATACTGGGACACCACCGTCGTCAGAGATACGGTCTATCAACCGCTGCCAGGGTATGATGAGTTCGTCGATTGTCCGGGAGGCGGGCAGGAATGTGATACCTTCTGGGTCCGGGAAGTCATCACGATCGACTATTGCGATACGTTGGTGATAGAAGGCTGCCAGGCAGATCTCGCCGATCCCAATAATTGGATTCAGTTCGGTGATGAAGATCGTTTCTCCATAGCCTTTCAGATGAGACCTACCGGCGATATGAAGGGGACCTATGACAAGCAGGGATGCCTTGTCGCTTGCCACCAGAACGAATCCCCATCCTTCGGCCGACCTTCCTACGGCCGATTGGATATCTGGCAATGGCTGGCCAGCCGGACAGACCCGATCCGGGATCTCTATACACCGACTGACAATCCCAATTACCCACGGTTCGGAACGCCGGGGTATCTCGAGGATATGGTTGCCGAGCCGACAACGGGACTCATTCCCGATCCGGGATTGGGCGCCTATACCCCGAACTTTGAGGAGGGGAGCCCTATCCCCAAGTGGGTCTATCGATGCGAGGACGATCCCTTCTGTGAACCGATTGATCCGGATCGATGTCTTAGTGAGTTCGGGGAGCGCTGCCGGATCAATAATGGATTGGCGCTGACGTATCTCTGGCGGGAATCGCGTCAGTTTGAGCGTTATGCCATCTTCTCGGCATGCGATACGATCAACGAAGCGCCCTTACCTTTGGGAACGGATATCAGATTTTGGCGTTACGGTGATACGGTGCCTGGATGGATCTTGACCTATCCCGAGGATAGCCGGGCGGATATCCACGGGAGTGGTCAGTGGGACGAAGGGGTTTGGACCCTTGAGATCGCCAGGAAATTGCAGACCCAGGATCCCAATAACGATTTTCAGTTCCTTGCTCAAGAGGGATTTGAGGTCACCTTTACGCTGGCTCTCATGAACAACTCGGGGACGGCGCACTGGGGTTCTGAACCTCAGATTCTCCGTTTCAACCCGAGAGATTAGGGAGTGGTCGTCATGGGATTGTTTTGGGGGCGGCGTTGGTTTCTTTTCCTGACCATCCTTTTGGGGATACTTCTCCTCGGCGAGTGCCACGCCTCGATCATCGATTATTTTCTCGAACAGGAAGGCTTCGAGGTCGGCCGATACTCGGGACCGGGCAGCACCCGTTTGGATGGGATGGGCCGTCTCGAGCTGGTCATTGAAGATGAAAACAACGAGATTAACCTCAGTGATTATGGTGGGAATGGGGCTGGTGTCATTCTTGACAAGGACCGATGGTCGGTGGAGACATGGAGCCAGTTTGGAAACCGGCTCCAAGATCCACGTGAGCAGACCCGGCGCCGATTCGTTACAGGATCCTTTGGGACCGACATCATTTACCGGCTTCAGGGGAAGCGAGCCTACGGTCTCTACGGCGATTGGAGACGATTGCAGGGCTCCCGCAACTACGGTGATGTCTATGAGGTCAAGGGAAGCACGTGGCATCTTTTTTACAATGAAAGGCCCTTTTCCTGGATGGCGGCGGCCATTACATATGGCGGCGTTGCGGAGAATGAAGATCGGGTCAGTGACGATGTCTTTTCACTAAAGCACCGAGTTTCAAGGCCCAAAGGACAGGTTGCGCTGGCCTTCCTCATCAACCGCTTCCAGGCCGGATGGACCTGGGATTTCCTCAGAGGCAATATCAACGGTAAAAGCCGCGACGCCGCAGCTTTCCATACCGACACCTTCACATGGTATCGTCCACTAAATACCATGGGTTTTCAGCTTGTCTATCATCAGAGCGAAGACCTTCAAGGAGGGGTTTTTATTCGAACCTACAAGATCGACGGCGCTGAGAAAGCCGAGATCAGTTGGAGCGACCGCTTCCCCGACAATGGCGGCCGGCAGAATTTCCAAATCGAGACGACGAGTTTTATCGAGAATGAAGATTATAGAATCTTGGGAACAAGGTGGCTCTACAAGTTGAAGGATCGATATCGGTTGGGGGCTTCGATCACACAGGAATCGCGTTCTTGGAGAGTGGAAGAGGGGGTGAATTTCAAAGGCACACGTCGTGCAGAGGATGTGGAATCCGATGCCGTCCGTCTTGGTCTGGGGGCCAGCGCCACCTTCCTGAGGGATCGGGTGCAGGTGGGCATTGAAGGTTATTTGGAACGCGGAGATATGACCAGCCGGGAAATGCGGGATGTGGCCGACCGGTCGTGGGAGGATCTAAGTGTTCGGTTGGGTGGGGAGGTTTTCTGGAAGCGAAACCTGGTACTCAGGGCCGGTGCTATCTTTGAGAGTCTGGATCTAGATGTTGATCTTCCCGCCACGCGTCAGAATGGGACATTGTATACCGTTGGGGCCAGCTATCTTCCGCGGGGCGGCCTTTTTCAGCTCGATGGCGCCATTGGTCTTGCTCAGCGGCGTGAATCCCTGGAAGGCGACGAACAGAAACTCCTTGAGGAGCTGACCTGGAGCCTTGGATTACGTTATATCCTTTGAGATGAATGTGGTGACGAGTGCAGCAAATTAGGCTATGATAAGGGCGTCTCAGAGAATTCTCAGTGGAGAGTTCTCAACCGGACCCTTGGTCCAGCCGATAGAAGAATAGGGGTACCCATCATCGACATCATCACCCACTGGGGTTGGGAGAGGTTGTCAGCGGGATGGAGGCCTATCGTTTCCGTCAGTCTACCTCTTTAAAACCCGAAACGGCCGGCTTACCGGTTGTCTGTGGGATTTCTTCCCCCAAATTCATTTCCCTTCAGATTAACCATCGATTTCTGAGAAGAGCCTGTGTGACACCTGAAGAAAATTCTGGGGCCTTTTGGGACTCTAACGTTCTAGTTTTAAGGGAGTTGATCCCTTTTAGGACCCTTGACAATGTGGCCTTCGTGACGGTTAATAGGCCATGAGAGACGGAAAGTGGCAGAGACATGCCACCATCCAAAGGGGATTGGGAAAGGAGCCAGCGGAGATGCGGATGGCGAGAATCAGCATCCAAAATGGTGTGCTCCTACTGTGCATCGCGCTCCTGGCACTGAGTGCCGGTGATGTGTGGAGCCAAGGGGGGTACGGTTCCATCGTCGGCCGGGTTGCCGACGACGAGGGGAACCCAGTTGCGTATGCTCAAGTGGTCGTTCTCGGCCAATCTTGGGGCGCCATGGGTATTCAGGACGGTACCTACATCATCAAGAATGTGAATGTCGGAACCTATGATTTGAAGGTCATGATGATGGGGTATGAAGACAAGACCATAACGGGCGTTGTTATCCGGGATGGTGAAAACACAAAGGTCGACTTCAAGATAAAAAGAACCCTGGTTGATATCGATTTGGAAGAAGTTGTTGTCAAAGGCAGAAGGCAGCAACTTATCAAAAAGGAATCGGCGCAAGGGCATAACATCAGCTCCGATCAATTAACGAACCTTCCTGTCGACGAGCTCGAGGAGGCGATCTCCCTGAAAGCGGGCGTTGTCGCCCAAGCGGGAGAGTTGCATTTCCGGGGCGGCCGAGCGGGTGAGGTCCAATATCAGGTCGATGGAGTCCCTGTAAGGGATCCCCTCGTGGGGGGCGGAGTCGCCTTGGCCACCCTCGCCATCTCTGATTCAGATATCATCCTCGGCGGTCTCGATGCCCAATACGGCAATGCCCAATCAGGCATCGTGAACTATAAGACTAAAGAAGGCGGTGATGAATTCGAAGGTGAATTGCGCTATATCACTGATGATTACGGCCAGCCGGACAATACGTATGACAATCTGGATAGGATGTTCGTCGGTTTCGGAGGCCCTTCCCCGATCCGGAATCTGACCTATTACATCTCCGCCGAAGGGACTTATCAAGACGATTATCCCAAGACGATTGAAAATAGAACTCATAGAAACATTCTCAACTTCATTTCCGTCGGTGACAGAAAAGACAATTCCCTGAAGATGCAGGGGAAATTAGCCTACCGGCCGAATCCCAAGCTCAAGATGACTCTTGAAGTCATCAACAACCACACCAAGCGCGATAATTACCTGCACGCTTGGAGCCGGGAAGGTTATGTTGAAACCTTTTTTGATACGACCCAGACGGGGACCGTCATGCTGCGCCACGGCGCATGGTCCCCGACACAAATCGACTCGACCTATCTCTACTACAACGCCGCGGAACATACTCCTAATGTGATTGATGACTTCAATCAACTCAAATTCGTATTGAACCATACGATTGACAAGGATACTTATTATAGTCTCAAGCTCAGCCGACAGTATTTCTTCCGTGATAATCGTGTTTTAGGAAAGGAACCCTGGGAGTATACCGGCGATCGCGAGGCTGATCTCTGGCTCAATTATCGAACCTTCGAATCTTATGACTACTTTGTGATTGCCGGAGATTATCCGACCTTGTCGACCCGTAAGACCCAGGTCTACACGACCAAAGGTGATTTCACGAGGCGTTTGTCGAAGAAACAGATGTTTCAGACCGGCTTTGAGTTCAGCTATAACGATATGTATCTCTTCCAGGTCGATCGTCCTTATCAAACCAATACGAATGGTGAGATCGGTGGATCAAGAACGCGCTATCACTATTACAATCCTGAAGGCGCCGTCTATACCCAGAGCCGGTGGGAACATGAGGGTATGGTGCTTAATATCGGCCTTCGGTATGATGCCTTTTCAGTGGGTGACCAGATTCCGATCAGTGAGGTGCAGAAGCGGGTCAAAACCCAGTTTAGCCCCAGGATCGGAATTGCCTATCCCATCTCCGACCGCGATGTCTTCAGCTTCCACTACGGACGGTTCTACCAATCCCCCGACCGCCAATATATCTTTGATGATCGCAACGTATTCGACGGCAGAACGCGCGGAAATCCGAATTTGGAAAACGAGACCACGGTAAGCTATCAGGCCGGTATCCAGCACCTGTTCAGTGAGATCGTCTTTGGACAGTTTAGTGTCTATTATAAAGACATCTTCGGACTTATCACGGCTGAACAGGTTCCCGACTATGCCGGGACAGGAAATGTCCGTCTCTACACAAATAAAGACTACGCATCGGCCCGTGGATTTGAATTTACATTATCACGGCAGTTTAAAAACAATTTCCGCGGAGAGATCTCATATACCTATGGTGTCGCAACGGGTGTTGCTTCTGACCCGAATGCCGCCATTGTACAGAACTTCCTCTACCTTCCCGTATCTGAACAGCCGCTTGATTGGGATTCGCGCCATCAGTTGAGTGCGCAGCTTTATATCGCGAATCCGGGGAGTTGGGGATGCAATTTTGTGTGGAATTACACATCCGGCTTCCCTTATACACCGATCCAAAGAAATACGAGAGAATTGGGGCCGGAAGCCACAAATTCCAGACGGCTTCCTGGATCCACTTCGTTGGACATTCAGGCGGAAAAGTATTACACCCTCTGGAATCAACGATTCAGGATCTTCCTGCAAAGCCGCAATCTGCTCGACGCAAAAAACATTACAAATCTGACGCCGAGTAATTGGCCGGGATTCCCCAGCGCCACCGGCTCCGATTATGAGAAGTACTACACAGAAACGGGCCGTGCCGGGGGAGCCTATATTGGGGATGACATCAACGGTGATGGTATCGAGGATTGGATTCCTCTTCAGGATCCGCGGGTTTTCGGTGATCCACGAACGATTCGTGTCGGCGTTGGTTTCCAATTCTAAACGCCGGGAAGAGAAAGCCTGAACAAGGTTGTAACGGGAGGCGATTATGAAGGTTCACGGGCATTGGTTGGCGGCTGGGGCGGCACTCGCTCTCATCTGCCTCCTCCTGCTCCCGAATCAGGTGGAAGCTCGATACCTGAGGGGAGGCGAGGAGCCCGCCGAGGCAAGGAATGTGGCCCAACTTTATGCGATTCGTCCCCCGAATCTCTTCTATCACAATGTTGGGTTGCTTGAACTTTTGGTGACGAATATCGGAATCATCGGCAATCCCTTCGGCCTGGATTCCTTCGGAGCGGGATGGCGCGGCGGTGAGTTTCTCTATGCCGCAAGCATCTGGGTTGGAGCTGTTGCCAGCGACAACCTTTCCTATGTGTCGACAGGCGCCTATTCCAATGAATTTCTTCCGGAGCCCGATCCCATTGAGACGATATACCCCTCGTTTGAAGGTGTGTTGGGAGGGAACCGCATCGGCTTCTCCACGACTCCTGATGACGACGGCGACGGGTTTACAGACGAAGATTTTCACAATGGCAAGGATGATGACCGCGACGGGTTGACCGATGAAGACTTTGAGGCGATTTCACAGCAGATGTTCTCTTGCGAATATAAAGACAATACCGAACGTGCCATTGACGCGAATCCGGAGCACCGTCCACTGAACCTTTTGATTCAGCAAAGGAGTTTCGCCTGGTCCACTCCCGGTTCAAATGAATTCATCGGTTTCGAGTTCACGATTTGGAATGACGGATTTGAAACATTGCGGGATGTCTTTATCGGCTTCTTCGTCGACTCCGATGCAGGACCCCGCGATGCCGAATCCTACTGGACGGATGACGGCGGGGCCTATCTCGACTTGGATACCCTCTTTGTGGATCCAGCCAGAAGTGACTCTTGCGCCGCCGAGACATTGAATATTGAAATCTGCTACATGTATGACATTCCCGATAACGGCCAGACAGCTACAGGCGGAGATATTGATGGATTCTTCGGCGGGATGTTCATGGGGCATACCACTGATCCCAATGGGGTCTTCGCCCCGGCTGAAGTAGGTATTTACTCCGCGGCCTTCTTCAGCAGTAGTGCGCCCTATCCTGAGGGCGATCCCAGAAACGATTTCGAACGGTATGACCTGTTGAGCAGCGGAAACAAGCCGACTCGACCAACAACGCAGCCGAGTGATTACCGCTATGCCTTCTCAGCGGGACCCTTCGCTGAGCTGTTGCCCGGCGAAAACCTGATGTTCCAAACCGCCTTCGTTATCGGATCTGGGCGGGGTGGAATGGCACGGAATGCGGTTAATGCGCAACGGATCTACAATGGTATTTGGCGTGATGTGGATGATCGCGCCGACACAGGGATCGATGGCAAAGAGACCTGCCTCATCGCCATTGGACCGGGAGAGCCGGCCCGGTGGTCGGATCCCTGCACCGATCTGTCTCCGCCCCGGGTCATCAAGGAAACCGAGTGTATACCTACTAATTATGTCGATAACGATTGTGATGGTTGTACACCCGATCCTCTTTGCATTGGTTGTGAAACACTGGTGCACTGGGTCGGCAGCGTAGCACCGCCATCGCCGAATACAAATATGGATGAACCGGATGATCCCACCGTGAGAGTTCACTCGCCTTCGGGACATAAGAAGGTGATTATCGAGTGGGATAATGCGAGCGAGCTGGCGGCTGATCCGATTTCCGGCAAAATCCTTTGGGCTGGATACAAAGTCTATCAAGCCAGAGACTGGAACCGGCCGACCGGTTCGATCGGGCCGGCGCCTGATGATTGGCAGGTTGTCTTTGAGATAACAAAAGACCCTAAAGACAATCTGGGTGAGGATTCCCCAAATCACATTGTGCACTTTACCGATACAACGGTGACGTCGCCCTACAGCGTTCTTACCGGCGCCGGTGGTCCGGATTCGATCAAGGCCTACTATCCGGTCGGACGGTACAAGTATGAGGATACCGAAGGACTGCACAATGGGATGCTGTATTTCTACGATGTGACGGCCTATAGCACAATTCCCGACACGCTCGATCCTGGCAATCCTGCACAGGGTATTGAGCCGACCGTGGCCTATTACGAATTGGAGAGTCGTCCCACTGCCGTTGAAGCGCAGGCTGTTGTTCCAACATGGAGTGCTACTTCCTCCCTGGATGATATTTATGTCGTTCCGAACCCTTATGTCCGGGGGGGGCATCCGGCCAGCTGGGATTTGAATCCAAGCGACACGGATCCGACAGGCACCAAAATCGCTTTCGCGAATCTGCCAAAGAAAAAGTGTGAAGTGAGTATCTATACGATGGCTGGTGACCTGGTTCAGACACTTAATCATGATCCGATGTTGGCGGCGGAACTGGGCCGTGAGTCGGATAGTGGAACGGTCTTCTGGAATCTGATCACGCGAAACGGACAGGATGTGGTCAGCGGTGTCTATCTCTATTCCGTTAAATGTGGAAGCGACACCAAAGTTGGGCGCTTTGTTATTATTAGGTAGCAAGGCGGGAACGAGGCGGCAGCCTGATTAAGGTTTAGTGGTGGTTGATGAAACTGAGTGAAGGGGCTTAAGATGAGGGAGCGTCATAGATTCGGACCGGAGCGCCTTTCAGGAGGAGGAATTGTTGTGAGACGTCTGACATTGGCTGTCGTACTGGGTTTCCTGTTGCTCCCGGTCTCGGCCTTCGGTGCCCGCGAGTTTGCAAAGGTGGGAACCATCGGGGGTCAGTTCCTGAAGATACCCATGGGAGCGCGGCCGGTCGCCATGGGATCGGCCTATGTCTCACTGGCCGATGATGCGAATTCCGTCTTTTGGAATCCCGCCGGGATCGCCAGGTTGTCACGGACCGTGTTGTCGATTCACCACACA